>JALWQD010000256.1:0-3181 GCA_026994735.1 Gammaproteobacteria bacterium
CTGCAAGAACGGTATGGCATCATGATAGTTGCCCGCAGCGAACATTTGCTGGCTGTGTTCTAGCCAGTCAGCTTCTGTGTCATTTTCTGATTGGCTGTGGGCAAGCCCGGGGAGGCAGAGCATAAAACTTGCAGCCAATAAAATAGGCAATATTATTTTATTGTTTTTCAGCATGGTTAGAAGTCAAATCTTGCCTTTAACATTAAATTCCATCCGGAGAAGTCCAGGCGTAATGATTGGTATTGCGTGTCATTAAATCCTGTTGTTCTGGCAAGGTATTCAAGACGTCCAGAGGCATCCTGACGAGAGGGCAGGCGAAAACTAAGGTTGTCCTGGTCTTGCAAGTCAGTCTGCAGGCTGGCGTTGCCGAGCAGGAACTTTCGGTAGCTGGCAAAATAGCCCATGTCCAAGGCCAGCGAAAAGCGCTCAAAAAGGTGGTATTGCGTTGCTATGCCGATACGTAGCAACTGAACGCCTGTTGCCTGCGATTGGGTGACAATGATGCGCTTGAATGACGAGGCGGGTCCCTCTTGAAATGCAAAAACCAGGTCCTCCTTGTAATCGATATCATAAAGTTCGTGCAATGACAGCAGACTATGCAGTGAAAGTTTGCCACGCTGGAGAAACTTCCAGCGCCAGCCGAGGAAAAATTGGGCATAGGAAATCTTGCCGGAACGCTCGTATAGGGTTTTCGATAGGGCACCCTGAAATGGCAGTTCGGTCACGATAACACCTGTAGATGTTGCCTCCCAGGAACTCATGCCAAAGAAAAAGGCGTGCTGACTGTTGAGTTGATAACTAATTTCGGCACCAGCATCACTGCCATAGCGGATCGCTGGCAGCGGGTTATCAACGATAAACTCGAAATCAAGGTTGACGCCACTATCGGGTAGAATGACCCGTCCCTGGCCGGGCATAAGGGCCTTGAATTCGCCATCATTGAGCAATTGCAGCTTCGGACTAAAGAGACCGATCATTGGCGTAATGGCCCATTTTTTCTCGGCTTTTTCTGTTGCTGCCATGGCTATTTGAGTTGCGCTCAGAAGAAGACAGAAGATAAACAGACGCATGCCGTTTGTTTGACCTCCGTTGGTAGCAAGCCTGTACTTGTTTGTCTGGGTAGCCATCTAAAAACTGTACTTGAACTCGGCGAAAACACGGTCATTATCATGAAAGTTACCGAAAAATTGTGCTCTTTGTGTGATCGTTGCCAAGTTAGTGACACCGCCACCGGCAGAAGAGACACCCAGTTGAGAACCAAGGCCATAGAAGAGGTCGAGTCCTGTGCTTATTTGTAAGTGATTGGTGATATCGAAGGTGATTTTGGGTTTGATATACGCTTCCTGAAGATTGACGAGAACAATGATCAGTGTCTGAAAGACTGCT
Organism: Gammaproteobacteria bacterium; assembly: GCA_026994735.1. GTDB lineage: Bacteria > Pseudomonadota > Gammaproteobacteria > SZUA-140 > SZUA-140 > RI-283. The sequence goes on from JALWQD010000256.1 coordinate 1,387, forward strand.
GATTGTTCAGGCAGGGCTTTACGTACAAAAAGGGTCAGAGCAGTGTCAAATTGATCCTGCAAGAGGCCGCGATCGTAGTCGAAAATGATCCATTGACTCAGGGCCGGTGAAAAATCGGCACCCCAGCGAGAAAAGTCATATCCGAGACCCCAGCGCATATGACTGCGTTTCAGCTCTCCCTGATGGTCAAGAAAACCATCGCCATCACGGTCAACACTGTTTTTGAGGCCAAAATACTTATCGGGAACATAGGCAAGTTCAGCCTTCAGGATGCCCAGCCCCACGGGCCGGCTAGCTGTGGCACCATAAAGACTGATGCGTGTATAGCTGGGGAAAAATAGTGGGTCAAGCGTGGCGTCAATGCGGGCATTACGAAAGGCGACAGGAAAGTCATCCCAAGTCCAGAAATAGCTTAGACTTACTTCGCTGCCGGCTATTGTTGAACTCCAGCGAAAACCCCATTCTGAATTTTCCAATTGGTAGCTGGTCGGACGGCGAGTGTTCGGGATTTCCTGCAACAACTCCCATTCCGAGCCCCCTGGGGCAGGTTTGTGAGACTTTATGTCAGGTATCCAGACAAGTTCGTAAGTATCTTCATCTGTATAGTAATTAGCTTTAACACTCCAAAGTGGAATGCGATAATCAAGCAGGTCTGGCAGGATCAATTCACGAAAATCGAGCGGGTTCATTTCGTCCGTAATACGAATGCCTTCAAGGATGCCCCAGACAATGAATTGTTTGCCAATGCGCAGGTCGCTATTTGCGTTGATAATATCAATGTAGAGTTCACGAATCTGTGCAACAGGGGAGTCCTTTTCCTGTGCTAGATTATCGATAAAGACGAGTGGCTGACGACTGTCGCGAACGAAGCGGCCACTGATAGTTTCATAATCGAAGAGGTCGTAGGCAAGATCATAGTATGCCCAGGAAGAAAAATTGAGGCTGATGTCCGGGGTGAAGCGATAGTCACCGTGCAGCTCAAGGATATTGCGAATTTTGGTGATCGATCTTGGCTCATCAAAGCGATAGGCTGTTTCATTCTTCAGATAACCCGAGACTGTCAGTTGCTCCAGCCATGAAGGTTCTGTTGCTGACAGCATGCTGTCAGGCTTGATGTCAGTATTGCCAGGACTGACTGCAGCTGAAATTGGAGCAGAAAAAAAGGAATCCCCATCTGCGGCCGCGAAAGTTTGGCTGGAAAAGCCTAACAGGCCGAGGATGAGGATTTGTCGAAGGTCGCTTGTCAATCGACTGCGAAGATTGTCGTTATGGTTTCCAGACTTAGATAAACATCTCGCGATGTTTGTAAGTTTGCACCGGCTTATCATTGTCAGGTTACGGTTTATCGTCCTGGAGGTATGCCTGATCAATGCATTGATACGCCAGAAATACAATAAGTTATCTGAGTCATATCATGTGATATCAACGCTATTGTCGGTTGTTAAGTGATGGCGTTTGTCGGCCCCTGCTTTTAGTTAATGTCGCCAAATACGGCCTTAACTTGAGGGCTGTGGTCGACAGCTTTGGCATAGAATAGCATGATCGCCAGTGGCTGCCAGTGCCAGTCCTAATGAAACTTGCTGGCCGCGTACGAGTAATGATTTACAGCAGCTGCAAGGCATGTCCTGGTTGAGTTCGATAATTTCCCAGCCAATGATGCCGGAAAAAGAAGGATTGCTACCAGTGACTTTGGGTGTGATCGTTGGTGCTGCATCAGGCAGGTCGGCGAATGCCTTTTCAAGAACGTCACGGATAAGGTCAGAAGCCGGTATGCCGAGTGTTTCAGCACGTGCAA
>JALWQD010000256.1:3191-4313 GCA_026994735.1 Gammaproteobacteria bacterium
CTTTTGCTTTAAGTGTTTCGGGGACGCGCGCACCAAGATATTCAGCCTTTCGCTGGCGAGCATGTTCGCGGGCCTGTTGGCGCATTGATTCGCCAAACTGGCGTGCTTGATCGCGCATTTTTGTTGAAAAATCTTCCACGGTGATTCCTCTTTGTGATTAAGTGTTAGACATTGTATTACGTAATGTAAAACATGTCCAGAGGCAATATACTTCAACGATGACAGCATATTATTAAGAATAGGCACGCTTGTCTTTTTGATCGCGGACAGGTTTAGGGCTATTGTTGGTTGCCTGTCATATCGCGGATAATAAGGTATTGACATATTATTAATTTATAATATAATGCTTTCCATGCAAGAGATACCCAAGGATAAAATTCAAAGGGCGAGCGAAGGTTTGCGGGCTATAGCGCATGAGCTGCGTTTGACAGTGCTTTGTCAATTGCTCAACGGGCCGATGTGTGTGGCCGAATTGATGCAGGCGACAGGTGCTTCGCAGTCGAATCTTTCGCAGCATCTGACAAGGATGCGAATGATGGGTATCGTTGAAAACGAAAAGCGCGGTCAGCGTGTTTTTTATCGTATTGCCAATCCCGCTTTTGCAGATCTTGTGCAAACACTGAAACGTTTATATTGTCCAGAAATGTGTGAATTGCCAGGAGGCAACTGACGGTGTTTTTTTGCCCACAAAGATCATTATATGCTTATATATTAATTATCATGCCGGCGTTGCTGATGCCGTCTGCGCTACTTCTAGCGCAGACGCTGGATTTGCCAATGACTGTTCATCTGGCCTTGAAGCAGAACCGGGCTTTGCAAGCGGATAGCTATTTTCTTCAGGCGCGTCAGGAGGCCGTTACGGTTGCCAGCGCCAAATTACTGCCTCATTTTGATGCCAGTGTTGGTGCAAGTTTCAGTAATTCTCCCTTGAATACCTTTGGTACACGTTTACAGCAAAGCCGTATCAGCAACAATGACCTGCTCCTGTCATCATTGAATGACCCAACGGGAGTTGTCAATTATCAGACACGATTGACGATGACGATGCCGCTTTATGCGGGGGGACTGTTGCGTGCCGAGCGCAAGATTGCCCGCGATGAACGCAACACTTCAGTTCATGGT
>JALWQD010000257.1 GCA_026994735.1 Gammaproteobacteria bacterium
CCGAATGTCTATGCCGACCAAATCGAATGGATGGATCGTCATTTGCAACGCCGGGATGCCATTGTACTCAGTGTGCACCCCCATAATGACCGCGGTACCGCTGTGGCTGCCGCTGAGCTGGCGTTGATGGCCGGAGCCGACCGGGTTGAAGGCTGCCTCTTTGGCAATGGTGAGCGCACGGGCAATGTTGATCTGGTGACGCTGGCGCTGAATCTCTATAGCCAGGGCGTCGCCCCCGGCCTTGATTTCAGTGATTTGCCGGCGATTGCCCAGATCATGGAAGAGACAACGCGTCTGCCCGTACATCCGCGTCATCCCTATGCCGGTGACCTTGTCTTTACTGCCTTCTCGGGCTCGCATCAGGACGCCATAAAAAAAGGCATGCTGGCGCAGACGTCACTGGAGCAATGGCAGGTGCCATATTTAGCCATCGACCCTCGCGATCTCGGGCGCAGCTATGATTCGGTTATTCGTGTCAACAGCCAGTCCGGCAAGGGCGGCATTGCCTATTTGCTGGAACGTGATTTCGGTATCCACTTGCCGCGACGGCTGTTGATTGAGTTTTCGTCGATGGTGCAGATGGTTGCCGAAGAAAGGGGTGGTGAAGTTGACAGCCATCAGATCTGGCAGTTGCTACTTAGTAATTATCAGCATGCGACTTCACCCCTTTGCTATGGCAGTCATGCGTTGTCGACCAGTGATGATGGTCGACAGCAGATACGTTTCCATCTTCAGCATGACGGGGTTGACTGTTTGTTGACGGGGACAGGCAGCGGGGTGCTTGATGCTGCTGTCCATGCTTTGCAGAGCCTGGGCCCGGCAATGAAAATCCATTCCTTTGAAGAGCGCTCACTGAGCCATAGCGAAGATGCCGGCGAAGCCCAGGCCTGTGCCATCGTCGAAATGGTGGTTGCTCAGCAGACGGCGTTTGGGCTGGCCATCGATGGTGACACTGTTACGGCCTCGTTAAAGGCGCTGATTGCCGCCTGTAATCGTTTGGCTGTGAGGCCGCAGCGAGCCACTGTCGATATGATGGCTGGCAGCAAAGGCTGACGCTAAATGAATGCAGGGAGCTGTTGAGGGGGTCAAGTCCTGTGCTGAAGATGCCGACTAAATAGGGTCAGCCGTGACTTTGTTCATGGCATCCGATGTCCGCAAGGACGCAAACGATAGCGCGGTTGTGGTTCTGTTCAGGAGCCACAGGCATGTCACAGGAGGACCCGGCGTGGAATTTACCGATTACCTCAAGCTCATGATGGCCCGTGAGGCATCTGATCTCTACCTGACGGTGGGTGCACCACCGAGTATGCGTGTTCATGGGCAGATTGTTGCCGTTGATAAATCGCCGATGCCTCCTGGCAAGACGGGGATGATTGCGCAATCGATCATGAATGAAGAGCAACGCCGTGTTTTTGCCAAGTCACCGGAGATGAATCTGGCGCTTGATGAAGGGGGTATCGGGCGCTTTCGGGTCAATATCTTTAAACAGCGCGGTCATGTTGGCATGGTGGTACGCTGCATCAAGACAGATATTCCCGAGGCCAGTGATCTTGGTATCCCGGAAATCGTCAAGAAGCTGGTGATGCAAAAGCGCGGTTTGGTGCTCTTTGTCGGCGCTACCGGTTCGGGTAAATCGACATCGCTGGCATCATTGATTGATTACCGTAATAGCAACAGCGCCGGCCATATCATTACCATTGAAGATCCGATCGAGTATGTCCATAAACACAAGCGCTCGATCATTACCCAGCGTGAAGTGGGTGACGATACCAGTAGTTATGCCGATGCCCTGAAAAATACCTTGCGCCAGGCGCCGGACGTGATCCTGATCGGTGAGATTCGTGATCAGGAGACGATGGAACATGCCATTGCCTTTGCCGAGACCGGTCACCTGGCTATCTCAACCTTGCATGCGAACAATTCGAACCAGGCCTTTGAACGGATCATTAACTTTTTCCCGGAAGAAAGGCATAGCCAGCTGTTTATGGATCTTTCCCTGAATGTCCGCGGTATCGTCTCCCAGCGCCTGATTCCATCGCTCGATGGCCGTCGGGCAGCCGCTTTTGAGATTTTGCTGGGTACGCCGCTGATCACCGATCTGCTGGTGAAGGGGGATATTCACAAGATTCGTGACGTGATGGAGCGTTCTGAAAATATCGGCATGATGACCTTTGATGCCTCGCTCTACCGTCTTTACAAGGAAGGGCTTATTTCCTTTGAAGAAGCACTGCGTAATGCCGACTCCCAGAATAACCTGCGTTTGCGTATCAGTCTTGAGGAAAAGGGTGCGGTCGGTGATGAAGGACTGCAATTGGCCGAAGAGGAGCGTGAGGACGATAGTCTGATGGGGGTTCTTGGGCGACGTTGATGTTTTTTTGTCGCCAGGGTTGCTGCTGCGGTTGCACGTCGGGGAGCGTCAGGCGCTTTCACTGACCCCGTTGCTGGCCTGCTCAAGCAGTTCGCGGGCATGGGCTTCGGCACGCTCGGTAATTTCGATGCCACCGAGCATGCGCGCCAGTTCTTCCGGTCTTTGTTGACTATTGAGTGGCCGTACATGGCTGCTGATTTCATGGCGATTGCTTTCCTTGCAGACCATCAGGTGCTGTTGTCCCAAGGCAGCAACCTGCGCCAGGTGTGTGATGCAGAAGACCTGGCGTTCATCAGCGAGCTGGCGCAAGTGCTGGCCAACGATGGCGGCAATGCGGCCACCAATACCGACATCGACTTCATCGAAGACGAGGGTCGGGATACCCGCCTGGCGTGCAGTGACGACCTGAATGGCCAGGCTGATACGTGACAGTTCGCCGCCGGAGGCCGCTTTTTCCAGTGCCACTGCGGGCAGGCTGGGATGAGCGCTGGCTTTGAAAATGATGCGGTCACTGCCATGTTGAGTCTGTTGATCGTCTGCCAATGCTTCAATATCAATCTGTAATTGTCCTGTCGGCATGCCGAGTTGCTGCATATGGCCGGTGACCGTTTGCGCCAGTTGTCTGGCCGCGGCCTGGCGGGCTTTGTGAAGCTTGGCGGCCTTTATCTGGTAGCGTTGCTGTTCCTTGCTCAATGCCTGTCGTTTGCTGGCCAGTACCTGGCTGCCGCTATCGATTTGCCGCAGCTGTTCATTGAGGCGTGCCAGTTGCTGGGGCAGTTGTTCCGGTTGGATGCGGTGTTTGCGCGCCAGTTCAATAATGTCATTGAGGCGTTGTTCAACCTCACTGAGGCGTTCTGGGTCATGTTCAAAGCCGGCGCTTTGCTGGCGTAATTCGTCGCGGGCTTCCGCACACTGGATTGTTGCTGTTTGTAAAAGATCAATGACGCTTTGCAAGCCGGGGGCATTTTCGAGCTGGGCCGCGAGTTTTTTCAGGCACTGCTGCAGCTGGTCTTCGATGGCCATGTCGCCCGTCGAGAGAGCGTCGATAACTTGTGCACAATCCTGATTCAGGCTGTCGGCATGGGTGAGCGTCTTTTGCTCGCGTTCAAGGGTTGCCAGTTCATCAGCACCCAGTTGCAAACGGGATAATTCATCCAATTGGTAGCTGAGTAGTTCACGCTGGCCGCGCTCATCGCCGGTCAGGGATTCAAGGTCGAGAATGTCCTGTTGCAGACGCTGGCGTTGGCGATAACTGTCGCTGACTTCGGCAAGCAGTTTTTCATGGGCGCCGAAATCATCAAGCAAATGTCGCTGATAGTCGTGACGCAAGAGAGCGTGGTGGGCGTGCTGGCCATGGATATCAACCAGTTGCTGGCCGAGTTCGAGCAGACGTTGCTGGGCGACCGGGTTGCCGTTGATGAAGGACTGGTTTCTGCCTTTGCGGCGGATAACACGACGCAGGATACAAGCGTCTTCATGATCAAGTGCCTGTTCCTGTAACCACTGCTGGACAGCGGGCAGTTTGTCGATATTGAAGCTCAGGTCAATTTCGGCGCGGTCGGCATCATGATGAACACTGTCGCTGTTCGTTGTTTGACCCAGGGCCAGTGACAGGGCTCCGATAAGAATCGATTTGCCGGCACCGGTTTCACCCGTCAGGACAGTCAGGCCGCTGTTCAGGTCAAGAGAGAGCTCCCGTGTCAGGGCAAGGTTGCGGATATGGATATGTTCGAGCATCTTGGTATCTCGTTGGGGCCGGTTGATTAGATATTATGAGGCGCTTCTGCCCAATGTAGTTTGGCTCTCAGAAGTTCAAAGTGATTATGATGATGAAGATGTATTAGTTTGATTGTCTTCTTCTTTCTCTTTGCGATGACACGATCGCCGATCTCCAGTTCAAAATTCACCTGGCCATCGCAGGTGACACGGGAATGGTCGTGAGTGGTGGCGCTGACAACGATTTCAACTTCACTGTGGCTGCCGACGACGAGAGGACGATTGCTCATTGAGTGAGGGCTGATGGGGACGATAATCATTGTTTCGAGGCCGGGGGCGACAATCGGCCCGCCGGCTGACAGGGCATAGGCCGTTGAACCCGTTGGCGTGGCGACAATGAGGCCGTCGGCGCGGAGCTTGTTGACAAACTTGCCGTCAATATAGGTTTCCAGTTCGATCATCTGCGAGATATTCCACTTATAGACAACGACCTCATTGAAGGCCGCTCCAAGGGTGATGGTCTTGCCTTTCCGTTCAACGCTACAGTCAATCAGAAAACGTTCTTCTGTTTGATATTCGCCGGTGAGAATCTGCTCCAGTGATTCACACATGACGGTGGGTGTGATATCGGTTAGAAAACCCAGATGTCCGAGGTTGATGCCGACGAGGGGGACATCGTAATCGGCCAGTGAGCGGGCGGTATTGAGCAGCGTGCCATCACCACCGATGACGATGGCGAGGTCACAGCGTTCGCCCAGTTCGCGCCGGTCGCAGGTTTCGATACTCTCACCTTTGAATAATGGCACAGTGTCTTTGTCAACGAGTACCTTGCGGTGTTGCTTGCAGAGATAGCTGTGCATCGTCATGAGGGCATCACTGACACTGGGGTCGGCATATTTGCCGATCAGTCCTATGGTTTGAAAGTGGCTGGCTGTCATGATTTCAGAACCTTGCGGGTTATAGCGTCTGCAGAGTGTCAAAAGCTACCACGGCAGGGGGGCATTACCAAGTTTGTCGGGTGCGGGCGGATGGACTTGAGGTTTGAGAGCGTTGTTTTTTGCCTGCCGGCCCTTTTTGTCTCTCTCGCGAATGAAAATTAGCAATATTCGCTACAAAAACTATTGAAAAGTTGCTGTCGCCGCCCCATAGATTAGTTCAGTGGCTGCAGGTCGATGGCCTGCGACGAGAAAAAACCAACCAACTGGCCCAAAAACAGGGCCGTTGAGCAAGGGAGATAGCGAGTGGATAAAGAAGACGGGCAGCAAGAAGAAGTTGAGTCTGTGCAGACGGATGGGCTTGAAGCGTCGCCACTCACAGGGCAGCAAGAGGCCAATGAAGTCAGTGACGCGGATTTGCCGGATAATCCCGAAGCGATGCGTGAAGAATTGCAGACTGCACGCCAGAAGGCGGATGACTATTGGGATCAATTGCTGCATGCGCGTGCTGATTTGACGAATATGCAGCGTCGCGCCGAACGTGAGCTTGCAAATGCCCATAAATATGCCCTTGATCGTTTTGTGCGTGACTTGTTGCCTGTCTATGACAGTCTTGAGCTGGGCCTCAATGCGGCGAAAGAGCCTGATACTGATACGGCCAAGATTATTGAAGGTCTGGAGATGACCTTGCGTATGTTTGTTGAAACACTGGGCAAGTTTGGTGTCAGTCTTGTTGACCCCCAGGGGCAGCCTTTTGATCCGGCCGTACACCAGGCAATGACGACGCAGCCAGCTCCGGAACAGCCAAACAATACCGTCCTCAATGTCTTTCAGAAAGGCTGTTTGCTGAATGATCGTCTCGTTCGTCCGGCAACTGTTGTGGTTTCTTCTGGCGGCAAAAATGATGACGCCGAAGAACATGCCTCTATTGATGAGCATGCTTGATGTGCGCCAGGCCTTGAAAGACAGTCTCGCGCCCCAATGATTGTAAGCAGTTCAGGTGGTATGTGAATAAAAACTTTGGCTAAACGCGCTTGGCGCGATAGTTGTCAGGACAATTTTTAGTACATTTTGGAGGAAGTTTCATGGGCAAGGTAATCGGAATCGATTTAGGAACAACCAATTCCTGTGTGGCCGTGATGGAAGGTGGCAAACCACGGGTTATTGAAAATGCAGAAGGCGCCAGGACGACACCTTCCGTCGTCGCCTTCAGTGATGACAGTGAAGTTTTGGTCGGTCAGTCGGCGAAGCGCCAGGCGGTTACCAATCCAACGAATACGCTGTTTGCCATCAAACGTCTGATTGGCCGTCGATTTGATGAAGAAGTCGTGCAGCGGGATATCAAGCTGGTGCCTTATAATATTATCAAGGCAGATAACGGCGATGCCTGGGTCGAGGCCGGTGGCCAGAAAATGGCTGCGCCGGAAATTTCTGCCCGTATTCTGGGTAAGATGAAGACGACGGCAGAAGATTATCTCGGTGAAGAGGTTACCGAGGCGGTCATTACCGTGCCGGCCTATTTCAATGATTCGCAGCGTCAGGCAACGAAGGATGCCGGTCGTATTGCCGGTCTTGATGTCAAGCGGATTATCAATGAGCCGACGGCAGCCGCACTGGCCTATGGACTGGACAAGAAACGTGGTGATGCCAAAATTGCTGTCTTTGATCTCGGTGGGGGTACCTTCGATATCTCGATCATTGAAATGGCCGAGATTGAAGGCGAACACCAGTTTGAAGTGCTCTCGACCAATGGCGACACCTTCCTCGGTGGTGAGGATTTTGACACCCGTTTGATGGATTATCTGGTCGATGAGTTCAAGAAGGATTCGGGTATTGACCTGCATAATGATCCGCTGGCTCTGCAGCGTCTGAAAGAAGCTGCCGAGAAAGCCAAGATCGAGCTTTCATCAAGCCAGCAGACCGATGTTAATCTCCCCTACATCACTGCCGATGCGACAGGGCCGAAGCATCTCAATCTGAAATTGACGCGAGCGAAACTGGAAGCACTGGTTGATGACCTGGTGCAGCGTACGATCGAGCCTTGCCGGGTGGCTTTGCAGGATGCCGGTTTACAGGCAGCGGACATTGATGATGTGATTCTTGTCGGTGGCCAGTCACGGATGCCGAAAGTGCAGGAAGCTGTTGCTGAGTTTTTTGGCAAGGATCCGCGTCGGGATGTCAACCCGGATGAGGCTGTGGCTATTGGTGCCGCGATTCAGGGCGGCGTTCTGAGTGGTGAGGTGAAGGATGTGCTGTTACTGGATGTGACGCCACTTTCTCTCGGGATTGAGACGATGGGTGGTGTGATGACCAAGCTCATCGAAAAGAATACGACGATTCCGACCAAAGCAACGCAGGTCTTTTCGACTGCTGATGACAATCAGACGGCTGTCACCGTTCATGTCCTGCAGGGTGAGCGTGAGATGGCCTCGGTAAACAAGTCGCTGGGACGCTTTGATCTTTCGGATATTCCCCCGTCCCCACGCGGTGTGCCGCAGATTGAGGTGACCTTCGATATTGATGCTAACGGTATCCTCAATGTTTCGGCACGTGACAAGGCGACCGGCAAGGAACAGTCGATTGTCATCAAGGCTTCCAGTGGTCTCAGTGATGAAGAGATCGACAAGATGGTTCGTGACGCCGAAACACATGCGGAAGAAGATCGTCTGTTTCATGAACTGGTGGGGGCTCGTAACCAGGCCGATGCCTTGATTCATGCGACACGGAAATCGCTCGAGGATCTGGCTGACAAGGTTACTGATGAAGAACGCAGTAGTATTGAAACAGCAATCAGCGATCTTGAAGAAACGATCAAGACGGATGATAAGGATGCCATCGAAGCGAAGACCAAGGTTCTTTCCGAGGCTTCAGGCAAGATCGCCGAAAAAGCCTATGCCGAGCAACAGGCGGCTGAAGGCGCGGCTAATGCTGCTGCTGATGATGTGACTGCCCAGAGCCAGAGCGAGAGCAAGGATGATGTTGTTGATGCCGAGTTTGAAGAAGTGAAGGACGACAACAAAAAGTAAGCGATCGGAAGCGATGGTTTGATGCGGGGCGTGGGTTCTATAAGAACCTGCGCCTTTGCTTTTAGCAATGACCGGGGTATTTCTATCTGCCACCGGTTTCACAGCTGCTTGGCCCTTGCTGGTGTGTGAAGAGGGGCATGAGGAAGGATTGCGATAGGTATGGCTAAACAGGATTATTACGAAGCGCTGGGTGTTGCCCGCAATGCCAGTGAAGCTGAAATCAAGAAGGCTTACCGGCGTATGGCAATGAAATATCACCCCGATAGAAATCAGGGGGATGACAATGCCGAGGAACATTTCAAGGCGGCCAAGGAGGCCTATGAGGTTCTCTCCGATGCGCAAAAACGCGCTGCCTATGACCAGTTCGGCCATGCCGGTGTTGATCCTTCGATGGGCGCAGGTGGTCAGGGTGGCGGAGCCCCTTTTTCCGATATTTTTGATGATGTTTTTGGTGATATCTTTGGCGGACGTGGTGGTCGCAGTGTCCGCAACCGTGGTGCTGATTTACGTTATGATCTCGAACTGTCTCTTGAGGATGCTGTTCATGGGACGACGGTCAAGATTCGTATTCCCAGCGCGAAACCGTGTCAGGAGTGTGACGGCAGCGGCGCCAAAAAGGGTACCAGCTCGAAGATGTGCCCGACCTGCGGTGGCCAGGGTCAGGTCAGGATGCAGCAAGGTTTTTTCTCGATTCAGCAGGCCTGCCCCCGTTGCAAGGGCTCGGGAAAGATTATTGCCGAGCCTTGTCGTTCCTGCCATGGCCATGGCCGTGTCGAGGATGTCAAAACCCTGTCGGTGAAGGTGCCGCCAGGTGTTGATAATGGTGACCGGATTCGTTTGACGGGTGAAGGTGAGGCCGGTGAGCAGGGTGGCCCGGCAGGTGATTTGTATGTTCAGGTGGGTATTAAACCGCATGCCCTTTTCAAGCGCGAGGCGCGTGATCTGTATTGCGAAATGCCGATCAGCTTTGCCACCGCGGCTTTGGGTGGCGAGCTGGAAGTCCCGACGCTTGAAGGGCGCGTCAAATTGAAAGTCCCTGAAGGAACCCAGACGGGACGCGTTTTTCGTTTGCGTGGCAAGGGTGTGGTCAGCGTCCATGATAAACGGCCCGGTGACCTGCTCTGTATGGTGACCGTCGAAACACCTGTGAAACTCAATGACGAGCAGCGGGCATTGCTCAAGGATTTCGATGAAACCCTGTTGCACCGTGGCGAGAAACACAGCCCGAGGGCGCGCTCTTGGCTGGATGGTGTGAAGGATTTTTTTGAGGCGCTGAAGAGTTAGCACAGCGGTACCGGAGGACTGTTTTCGGACAGTCTGAAGGCGTTCACTGGCAGAGAGTTCATCAGTGAAAGTGCGGTTCTCAGAAGCCTCCGGGCAGTGCCCGGTCATTTGATCTTTGCAGGAGACATTATGGAGAGCAGAATTGCGGTCATAGGCGCTTCCGGACGCATGGGGCGCAGTTTGATCGAAGCAGCGTCTGAGCATCCTGATGTCCGTCTGGTTGCTGCCATCGAGGCCCGGGGGAGTGCCGTTATCGGTCTCGATGCCGGTCAGTTAGCCGGATTGGCAGCGAATGGTGTTGTTATCAGTGATGATTTGGCTGCCGTCATTGATGATGTTGATGTGGTCATTGATTTTACTCGTCCTGAAGTGACGCTGGCGACACTGAAAGTCTGCCGGAAAGCCTCTTGCCGTCTGGTGATCGGCACCACAGGTTTTGATGACCCGCAAAGACAGCAGATTGAGAAGGCGGCCCGGGACATGGCCATTATGCTGGCCCCGAACATGAGTGTGGGTGTCAATCTCTGCTTTCGCTTGATCGAACTGGCGGCAAAAGTATTGCGTGATGAGGTCGATGTCGAGATTATTGAAGCCCATCACAGGCACAAGATCGATGCGCCATCAGGGACTGCTCTGCGCATGGGGGAGATCGTTGCCGAGGCGACAGGGCGTACGCTTGCTGATTGTGCCGTCTATGGTCGTCAGGGAAATACGGGTGCACGGCAACAGCAGACCATTGGCTTTGAAACTATCCGTGCTGGCGATATCGTGGGTGACCACACCGTATTGTTTGCCGCTATGGGGGAGCGTATTGAAATAACCCATAAGGCCTCTAGCCGTATGACCTTTGCCATGGGCGCGATGCGCGCTTCTGTATGGTTGTCAGCTAAGCCGAAAGGCCTTTTTGATATGCAGGATGTGCTCGCTCTCAAGGATTGATGGCAACGTTTGCCGGCCGCCATTGATTGGGCGGTCTCGATGATGGAGATGACTTTTTTTACCTTATAATGATATCCCAATCAGCGACTCTTAACCGAGATTTAATGACAAGGGTCGATAATGTTATGAAGCGCTCGTTGTGTTTCACGGGCATGTGCTACTTATCGGGTTTGGAGATAATTGATGATCGACCTGTCTGAGGCCCGGCAACGCTGGACCGCACTGATGTTGCAGGATCAAGATAATAATATGCGTCGCCCTGTTGACGAGGATTGCGACAGTGATTGCTGGGGTAATATCTGGGTTGCCCATGATGATGAGCCGTTATCGTCGATCCATGACCTTTGTGCCGCCGGTCGTTGAGGGTGCAGCGGCAATATTGTCTCGGCTCCGTGCGGCTGGCTTTCCTGATATCGCTTCTCCTTGTCGGCCAGGTGGCAGCGGCAGAGCGGGCAGGGAAAGGGACAGCAGCCATTGCTCTCGGGCTTGAGTATTTCCGTTGGCAGGAGTTTTTGAGCAACGGTCAGCGACTGTTGACCGAGCAGGGGCCGCGCGCTGTTTTGCGCCTGGACTATGATGCCGGCGCGCGCCTTCCGCAGCGCTATATTTTGCGTTTCCGGGCCAAGGCCTATGCCGGACTGGTTGATTACAATGGCCAGGATAGCAATGGCTATTTTGTTGCTTCGGACACGGATTACCGTGGTCTCCAGGGCGAATTGCAAGTCGGTCTGCGACGACAACTGTCGGCACAGCGTAGTCTGGCATTGATGACGGCAGTGGGTGCCGATGTCTGGCGTCGTCGTATTGCTGACAGCAGCAACTCACTGGCCCAGCCTGTGAGTGGCTTTCTCGAAGACTATCGTTTGACCTTTGCCCGCATTGGCCTCGCCAGCGAGCATCGTCAGGGGCGTTATCTGACGACTTTCGCGCTTGGTCTGCGGCGCTCATTAAGTGTTGATGAAGACATCACGATCTCAGCACAGGCCTTGCGTTTGCATCCGGGTCGAAATTGGTCCGCCTATGCCGGTATGACGTTTCAATCGGGTCGCCGCCAGATCGAGATTAGCTATGAAGGGCTGCGTTTTGACCCCTCGGCGGCCGTGTTGACCGCAGGTAGTGTCCTGGTCTGGCAGCCGCGCAGTGAGGCCGACATTATCACCATTAGCTTTGCTTACCTGTTTTGATGTGCGCCGGGTGCGGCTAGTGGTTATTTGATGCCGCTGCCGTTGTTTGCCAATGACGGTCAGGACATTGTTCAGGATTGTGCCGTTGCGGATGAATGTTTGTTTTTTCCCCCTTCCGGCGGGACGATGCGTACACTGCGAATGAGATTGTTAGTGACCTGCTTGACTTCCATCGTATAACCACTCAGGCGCAGACTGGTGCCTGGCTGGGGGATCGCTTCCAGGTATTCGATGATCAGGCCGCTGAGCGTTTTTGGACCATCGACGGGCAATTGCCAGGACATGGTGCGGTTGAGAGTGCGGATATTGATGCTGCCATCGACCAGGTGACTGCCATCATTGAGTGTGCGGGCACCTGAAATACGTGTGGCAATGTCTGTTGTGAATTCACCGATAATTTCTTCGAGAATATCTTCCAGTGTCACCAATCCTTCAATATCGCCATATTCATCGACAACCAGTGCGGTACGCCGCCGACCTTGTTGAAAGTTGATCAGTTGTGTATTGAGTTCTGTCCCCTGAGGGATGAAATAGGGCTCTTCAGCAACCTCACGCAGGCGCGCATGGGTCAACGCACCTTCATGCATGACTCGCAGCAGGCCACGGACATGCAGGACACCGACAACATCGTTGATGTCATCACTGTAGAGGGGCAGGCGCGTGTATGGACAGTGTTCGAGAAAACTGCTGATGGCGTCAATGTCATCGTTGAGGTTAATGCCGGTAATCTCGTTTCGGGGAATCATGATGTCATCGACACGGGCTTTTTCAAGGTCGAGAATATTGAGCAACATTTTTTGGTGACTGCGCGGGATCAGGCTGCCGGCCTCATTGACGACCATGCGCAATTCTTCGGAGCTGAGTGACTGCGTGGTTTGTCGTGATAGCGGCATGCCGAACAGGCGCAACAGACCATTGGCAATCATGTTGATGATCCAGACCAGCGGATAACAGAGACGTAGCAGAAGCGGGATGATCAGGCTGGCGGGAAAAGCTATGCGCTCTGGATGCAGAGCGGCAGCCGTTTTCGGCGTGACTTCAGCAAAGACAAGAATAACCATCGTCAATAGTCCTGCGGCGGCGGCAACCCAGCTTTCTCCCCATGTGCGCAGGGCAATGATTGTCGTGATCGATGAGGCGAGGATGTTGACGAAGTTATTGCCGAGGAGAATGATGCCAATCAGGCGATCGGGACGTTCCAGCAGTTGTAAGACACGGCGAGCACCGGCATGCCCTTGGTTATGCAAGTGACGCAGCCGGTGGCGACTGAGTCGCATCATGGCTGTTTCGCTGGCCGAGAAAAAGGCCGAGAGCAAAATCAGCAGGATTAATGCGGTCAATAAAAAGGAGAGCGGAATAGTTTCCATTGTCTATTTGTCAGCAGTGTCAGGATTGACCGGGAAGGTCAGCGCTTGAGTACGAGTTCAAGGACCAGTTTGCTGCCGAGATAGGCCATCAGCAATGCCAGGAAACCCCACATCGTCCAGCGAATGGCAATCTTACCGCGCCAGCCAAAGCGCCAGCGCCCCCAGAGTAAGGCGGCAAACAGTGCCCAGGCGATGATTGACAAGGCTGTTTTATGCACCAGGTGCTGGGCAAAGAGGTTATCGACATAGAGAAAACCGCTGACCAGTGACAATGTCTGCAGAATAAAGCCGATGGCAATCATCTGAAACAACAGTGTTTCCATTGTTTGCAGCGGCGGTAAGGCGCGGATAAAGCCGCCGGGACGTTTATTATGTAGATGATGGTTTTGAATGGCGATCAGAATGGCTTGCAGGGCGGCAAGACTGATCATGCTATAAGCCGTAATCGACAGGACGATGTGTGCCTGCAGGCCTTTTTCATTGGGGCTGAGCAAATGCTCAGAGGGAAAGCTCAGTTCAAGTAGCAGGGCAACGGCTGCCAGTGGCAGGATAACGATGCCGAGGTGTTCGACAGGACGAAAAAAGGCGGTTACCAGCAACAACAGGGCGATCACTACTGACATCAGTGACACCACATTGAAAAAACTGAGATTTAACTCGCCACTCAGGTCCAGGCGCGGGTAGAGCGCGAGTAGATGGGCAGCGACGGCAAGCAAGGCCAGTATCAGGATATGATTCTTGGCCGGCTGGAAGGAAGCCGATGAGCGTCCGAGGCGGATGCTGAGTAAGGCGCCAGAAATAATATAAAGGACAATGGCGGTGCTATTAAGTAGGTACGGGGTCATGGTTCGTCTGTGTTGTCGGCGAAAAATTTGTCCAGCATCGGTGGCGGCTCGTTATGTTTTTGGCAATATCCTCTGCCACAGTCATTGGGTGCGCAACGACTGTGCCCTCTATTTTTCCCGGCGTCTGTCGATAGACACCATAGAGCCGGTTCGATGTGAACCCAGCGGTTTCGACAAGTGTAACCTGAATCGATGACCGTGAGCCAAGATTGGCATTGAAAACTGATGAAACATGGCTGTTGACCAGAGGGTGGGGATGAAGATACGTGTTTTGGGCTGCAGTGGCGGGATCGGGGCCGGTCTGCATTCGACTTCCTTGCTGATTGATGATGACATACTGATTGATGCCGGAACAGGCGTCAACGAGTTATCGCTGGATGAGATGGTGCGTATCCGGCATATCTTCCTGAGTCACACTCATCTGGATCACATCGCCTGCCTGCCTTTGATGGTCGACAGTATCTTTGCGCATATAAAACAGCCTGTTGTGATTCATGCGCAGCAACATACGATTGATGTACTGCAGCAGCATATCTTCAATTGGGCGATCTGGCCTGATTTTGCCAGTCTGCCTTCAGGCAACTCTCCGGTCATGTGTTATGCGCCTTTGGAGGGAGGGGAATCTGTTGCCCTGGAGGGGCGCGTTTTTGAAGCCGTTGCCGTCAATCACATTGTACCTACGATAGCTTTTCGCATTGCCTCAGGGGAACGTTCCTTTGCTTTCAGTGGTGATACAACGACGAACCAGGCATTTTGGCGCGCTCTGAATGCCCATGATGCACTTGATTTGCTTTTTGTCGAAGTTGCCTTTAGCAATGAGCAGCTGGCGCTGAGTGAAATGGCTCGCCATTATTGCCCATTGAAATTGGCTGAAGACATCTCTCAACTAAAACATCGGCCTGAAATCTTCCTTACCCATAACAAACCCGGGCTGGAAGAAAAAATTCTTGCTGAAAGTCTTGCTGCGATGCCTGATCGACAGTTGTCACTGCTCGAGGGGGGCATGGTGTTCACGCTTTAGGCTTCTATGGACGCCATTTATGCGGGGCCCGGAAATGGACGCCTGAGGGTTGCTGGGTGTATTATAGGCGGCTATGGAAAATAGTGTAAACACCGGGGCTTGCGCGCATGTTTGATAATCTTTCCGAACGTCTTGGCCATACCCTCAAGCGCTTGCGTGGACAGGGGCGGCTCAATGAGAACAACATCAAGGAGGCCTTGCGCGAGGTTCGCATGGCGCTTCTTGAGGCTGATGTTGCTCTCCCTGTCGTCAAAGAGTTTATTGCCGCGGTACAGCGACAGGCCGTTGGTCAGGATGTTATCAAGAGCCTGACGCCAGGGCAGGCGCTTATCAAGGTCGTTCACGATGAACTTGTTCGTGTCATGGGTGAGGCCAGTGTACCGTTAAACCTGAATGTGCGCCCGCCCGCAGTTATTCTGATGGCCGGTTTGCAAGGGGCAGGTAAGACGACGACGATTGGCAAACTTGCGCGACGTTTGCGTGAAAAAGATAAAAAATCTGTGCTTGTCGTCAGTTGTGATGTTTACCGTCCTGCGGCTATCGAGCAGTTGAAGGTGCTGGCCTCAGAGGTGGCTGTCGACTTCTTTGCCAGCAAGCGTGAAGAAAACCCTGTTGATATCGCCATGGCTGCGATCGACCATGCGCGCCGTCATTACCATGATGTTGTTCTTGTCGATAGTGCCGGCCGTCTGCATATCGATGAGGCGATGATGACGGAGATTCGTCGTATTCACGCAGCCATTGAGCCTGCTGAAACCCTCTTCGTCGTTGATAGCATGACTGGTCAGGATGCTGCCCAGACGGCGAAGGCCTTTGATGAAGCTTTGCCTTTGACCGGGATTGTGCTGACGAAAACCGATGGTGATGCACGTGGTGGTGCGGCGCTGTCAATTCGCAATATTACGGGTAAACCGATCAAGTTTCTCGGCATTGGTGAGAAGAGTGATGGCCTTGAGGTCTTTCACCCGGATCGTGTTGCTTCTCGCATCCTGGGCATGGGCGATATTCTTTCTTTGGTTGAAGAGGCCGAAGACAAGATTGACCGTGACAAGGCCGCCAAGCTGGCGAAAAAAATCAAAAAAGGTAAGGATTTTGATTTGCAGGACTTTCTGGACCAGTTGCAACAGATGCGTGGTATGGGCGGTGTTGCCGGGATGCTGGATAAATTGCCGGGTAATATGAATCTGCCAGCCAATGCCCGTGATCAGGTTGATGAGCGACAATTTGCGCGCATGGAGGCAATGATCAGTTCGATGACGGTGCAAGAACGCCGCTATCCGGAGATCATCAAGGCCTCACGCAAACGCCGTATCGCTGCGGGTTCGGGCACGCAGGTCCAGGATGTTAATCGGATGCTCAAACAATTTATACAGATGAAGAAAATGATGAAGCAACTATCAAAGGGCGGGATGGGTAAAATGTTACGCGCTTTTAAGGGGCGTATGCCGGTTTGAAACGACTCCGGGACATCTTTTACGGCGATATAAAAGGGGT
>JALWQD010000258.1 GCA_026994735.1 Gammaproteobacteria bacterium
CCAGCAGGGTTTTACAGTGCTCCATGTCGCGGGAGGTTGTTTCGTCTGCCTGACCGTTGCTGTCAAAATGACAAGTGACCGCGCTCGGACTGTCAGGGGTTAGCGTTAACTGACCATTGCGAGCATCAACAATGGCGGTAAATTGACCTCCGAGGTAAAGGGTATAGCTATCTTTGGCAACGGAGTAAAGGGTCTGTGGTGACTGGCGTAGGCGTTTGCTCAACGATTGAATGAAACTGTTATTGGCGGTCGTTTTTTCTGTTTGTGCGGCATTGACGTTAACCGGTGGTTCAGGGGGCGCTGCGACAGCAGTTGCCGGCTTGTTTGTCGCTGTTGCTTCGGTACTCGGTATTGCCGGGCCGCTGGCGCAGCCGGAAAATATCATGATGGGCAGCAACAGTAACAGATGGATAGCTCTCTTCATCACAGTCTCTCCATTATTTCCGCTTAGGAAAAGAATACCCCAGACCATAACAGAGCAACAAGTCGCCCGTTGATGTTTCTTGTCTGCTTTAGGGGGGACCCAAACGCATACGGCGCTTGCTGAAAGAGCGTTCAGGCAGTTGTTGGTCAATGCGTATATGCATGATTTTGAGCTCAGTACGTTGGCCATTGCGTGGATCCTGGGCACGGACATGACGCCAAACATGGGCTTTGCCGATGATTTGCCAGTCAATGTCGAGTGAGAGCACGTGTTTGTCCTGGGCATCAAAATAATCCTGGTGTGTCAGGTGGCCATGTTTGGTTTCGTAGGATTCGATAACACGGCTGTATGGGTAACCCATATCCATTGTTTTTGGCCGTCGTTCGATGACTTGAAGTACCGTCCCATTTCGGTGTTGGTCCTTGAGGCGTCGTAGGTGATCAAGTTTGGCAGGACGTGCTAGCAGTTGATTGTGGCGCAGTAATGATGAGGCGAAATCGCCTGGCATTTTTTTGTGATGTTGATGGTGGCCATGGACAACCTTGCGTACGCTGCGCAGCTCTGGCAGGTAGAGCCAGGCATCATCATCACGGCGCTCATCTTCTCGATAGCTCCAGTTCATAAAAGTGATGCCCTTGCGCGAAGGCGGGAATGTTTGAAAGAGAATGGTTTTATCTTCGATGGCACCTTGCTGATATTTTTTCCAGAGCATGACAAAGGTTAGCCGTTTGTCCTTGCCGTTAGCGGAGTGAATCAGGAAGTTGAGCTCTGATTGGCTATCGATACCTTCATAAATCTGTGCCGCCCGGTCGACGATTTCTGCGGCTGTGGTTGCTGGCGCGCTATAGACTGCGGGGCCAAAGAAGAGAAGGCAAAGTAGCAGTGAGCAGCTATGCAGGACTTGGCGTTGCTTCATGGTTAGCTCCTGGCAGTGAGGCTGAGGGTCTGAGTGCAGTCGTTTTATTCTGTCCTCGATTACAGCTCGTAAAGGATACTATAGATATGTCATTGGCAGTGCCAGATGAAAAGTTTTGCCATCCAGTGAACTTTTCTTGATTGCTCCGGTCTCAGTTAGTACATCCCCAATGTTTCTGGCCCCGCATTCATTCTTTGATTCGGGGCCTTTGTTTTTTTGTCGGCAGTATTTTTTCCGATCAGGCTTGGCCCGCTTGAAATCCTTGCACTGCTGGGCGAAACTGGCTATGTCGCAGATAGTCGAAGCAGGCTTGTCAGATCTTTATGAGAATGCCGATGTGAGTATTGCCGGTTATATCCGAAAAACACCGCAGTGTTAAGCCATGCTTGCACCTGTTGGCTGCCAGTGAAAAGCAATGACTAGCGAGCGATTGCAGTTTTCTAACCGGCAAGGCGATCGCCTTGTGGCAAATATTGACCGTCCCGATGGTACTTGTCTGGGGGGCATTCTTTTTGTCCATTGTTTTACCTGTCACCGAAATTACCGCTTGATTCGTCATATAGCACGGACGTTGAATGAGGCAGGTTTTGCTCTATTGCGCTTTGATCTCAGAGGGCTTGGTGATAGTCAGGGTGAATTCTGTCAGAGTAATTTCACCACAGCGATTGAAGATACCCTGGCTGCGAGTCAGTTGTTGTCTGCGCATTGCCCCGGCGCACAGATTTTTGCTGGCCACTCACTGGGTGGCGCGTTGGCATTGGCCGCAGCTGTTGAGAGTGACCTTTGTGCTGCGGTCATGACGATTAATGCTCCGGATGGCCCGCTTCATCTCTATCATCAATTTTCAGCTTACCATGAGCTCATTGCCGGTGAAGGACAGGCAGAGGTACCTAGCGGTGGTCAGCGATATAGTATTAGTGCACAGATGCTTGAAGATTTCCGCACTTTTGATATGGCCGCTGTATTTCAGCGTCTCTCGCAACCGCTGCTTGTTTTTCAGGTTAGCGAAGATACCCTGGTTCCAATGGCTGTCGGCGAGAGATTATTTGCCCGCTTGCCGATGCCAAAGTCATTTATCAGCTTTACTGACACTGACCATCTTCTGTCAGGCGCTGAGGATCCTGAGGATGTTGCCCGGATCGCTGCTGCCTGGGTCAGTCGCTGTCTACGGCGCAGATGATGAATGAGCGAGAGGCAGTGTCGGCGCTGATTGATTGTGGTCGGCAGCTGTATGTCAATGGTTGGTTGCCGGCAACGAGCGGTAACTTGTCGCTACGTCTTGATGATGGGCGTCTGGCAATTACTGTATCGGGCTGTTGTAAAGGGCAGCTCGATCATCATGCGATTATGTTTTTGAACAGTTCAGGGCGTGCGCTCGATGATCGTAGGCCTTCGGCAGAAACCGCTTTGCATGTGCAGATTTATCAGTGCTTTTCTACAGTTGGTGTTGTCTTGCATACACATTCTTTGGCCATGACTCTGTTGTCAGAAGTATTTTCTAACGAATGGTTGATCAGCGGCCTTGAAATCCTGAAGGCATTTCCTGGTATTAACAGCCATGAGGAAACAGTAAGGGTAGCGGTCTTTGATAATGATCAGAATATCAAACGCCTGACGACCACGATTGCAGCAGATTTATTGATGCTGGAGATTCCTGGTTATTTGCTACGTGGCCATGGCCTCTATGTCTGGGGAAGTGATATGGTAGCCGCGCAGCGACAACTGGAGGCCTTTGAGTATCTTGGTCGCTATGAACTGGCTCGACGGGGAATGACTTTGATATGAGTGTGTTACGCATTTATTCGGAGACGAATGCGACGATATATACGGAAGTTATGGCGAAGGATGCCATCCAGGAACATCTTGCTGCCGTGGCTGTCGATTATGATTGCTGGCCATGTCTGCCTGATCTGGCCGTGAACAATGATGAGGATGTGTTGTTGGCGTATCAGGAGCAATTAAGGGTACTCAGGGAGCGTTACGGATTGCAGTATAGCGATGTTGTTGCTTTGAATCCTGCGCATCCGGAACGGGAGGCCTTACGCCAGCAATTTCTTGCCGAGCATCGTCATGACGATTTTGAGGCGCGTTTTTTCGTCGCAGGTGAAGGCCTGTTTTATATACATTGCGCTGAGAAGGTATTTGCCTTGCTCTGTCAGCAAGGCGATTTAATCAGTATTCCGCGCCAGACTCTCCACTGGTTTGATATGGGTGCCACCCCGAGTTTTCGTTGCATACGCCTGTTTTCCACGCGGCAGGGATGGCAGGCAAATTACAGCGGTAGCGATATTGCAAGGCAATATCCGGACTTAACAGCTTTTAAGGGAGATGGCATGACGTGATCAGGGCTATTCTGATGGATATCGAAGGAACGACATCCTCAATCGATTTTGTCAAGAAGACCCTGTTTCCCTATGCTCATCGTCACTTGCCTGCTTTTGTCCGGGCACATCAGCAGCATCCGGAGTGTGCCCGGCAGCTTGCGCGGATTGCATCTGTAGCTGCTTGTGATTCCGGCCTTGATGAGGTAATTGCCACTTGTCTGCTTTGGATTGAAGAAGACCGTAAGGAGACAGCGCTGAAAGCCCTTCAGGGGCTTATCTGGTCGCAGGGGTACCATAGCGGAGCTTTGGTGGCTCATGTTTATCCTGATGTTTTACCTATGCTTCGTCACTGGCAAAATGAAGGGCTGGGGTTGTATGTTTACTCCTCAGGTTCCTGTCAGGCGCAGAAGCTTTTTTTTGCGCACAGTGAAGCGGGTGATCTGAGTCGTTATTTTAGTGGTTATTTTGATACCACTATGGGTGCCAAGAGTGAAGTCAAAGCCTATCAGAAGATAGCCGACAATATCGCCCATACGGCTTCTGATATCCTCTTTTTATCCGATGTTATCGTCGAGCTTGACGCTGCCGCTGCCTGTGGCATGCAGACTTGTCAGTTATTGCGCCCCGGAGTAAGCG
>JALWQD010000259.1 GCA_026994735.1 Gammaproteobacteria bacterium
AGAATAGACTGATCACCACTGCGGGCCAGTAATGACCAGTTAATGCCACTCTGGAAGCTGTCATTGAGGGTGACTTCGATAATCTTTGCCTCAAGGATGACCTGTCGCTGGATGATGATCTGGGTTACCTTCAGGTATTCTTCGACAGCCCGTAATTCATTCGGCATGGCACGGACAATTAGGATGCCGGACTGCGCGTTAACAATGACCTTACGACCATCCTTGTTGCCAATAATGGCTGTCAGTGAAAGGCGCAAATCGCTCCAGAAGTCGGTGCGCGAGTGCGTGTTGACTTCGCTGCCGGAAACAGCGTCGAGGTCTTTTCCCTGTGTGCCGCTTTGCTGGCTACCCTGTCGCGGCGGAGCCGTCACCTGTCCTGAACTGACACGCACGCGGGAGATACCGGCTCGGCGGACATTGAGATAGTCGATTTTAAAGAGTCGGGATCGCAGTGTCGCTGGCATAACGCGATAGCCACGGGCTGTCTGCTTGTATTCAAAGCCATAGATATCACGTACGGCGCGCATGACTTCATTGATGGTGACATTTTTCAGACTGAGGGTGATCTTGCCCGCCAGTTTTGCCGGCAGGATCATGTTGTAAGGTGTCTCTTTGATCAGGCCCATAAAGAAAGCACGCGCAGGCGTGTCTCTGACGGTAATGTCAAAGCGTCTTTCTATTGGCGTCATATCGGCACTACTGACATCAATACTTAAAGGGGGCATCAAGGCATTGCTGATGTCATCAGCGAGTATTTTGTTGCTCGGTTTCAGGGCCGTGCTTTGTTGCTGACTTTCAGACAGCGAACGCTTTATTTCGTCATGAGTACTGTCACCCCGTGGCGGTGCCAGTGTGCAGGCGGAAAGCGAAGCCAGTAAGAAAAGGGCGATAAACGGAGGAGTTTTGTTATTCATAACGACGTGCCTTTTTCGTGCGCGCTTGTTGTCGGGTATGCCGTTTGATGTCCTTGTCTTTCAGTATCAACCTGATTGTTTTTCCACGGCGGCGGAGGACAACCCTGTCTGCTTCAATAGCCAAAACCCTGGCACCATGCAGACGGTCACCGACGGTCAATAATTGCTTGTCGATAATCGCTGTACGACGATCAGAGGCAATCAAAATCGATGTTAAGTGCCAACGATTGCCCTTCTTCTGTGCGCGCTTGCCAGGGCTGGGCTTGCTGACAGCTTTTTTGATAAGAGCCGGTTTTGTCGGGTCAGCCAGACCTGTGGCCAGTGAGGGCGCGAGCGAGAATGCGAGGATGATGCCACTGACAGTCTGCAGAATTTTTAACGCCTGCCCGTTGCTATATCTAGACACCGATCCATTCCTTTTTCAGGCTCAGCGTGTGCACGGTAATACTGACTTCGGCATACGGGTAATCACTGACGGCGTAGTCAATCTGGTCCCAATAGAGTTTCCAGGGCAGGCTTTCGATGGATTTAAGATAGTCCATAATGGCAAAGAAGTTGCCTTCGAAGACCATCCGGACACCGTGTTGGTAGACCTGCACAGTTTCTTTGTCGCGGTGATTGTCTTGCAAGGGTTCAGAGCCGAGGCTTTCAAGTTTTAACAGGCGCAATGTTGAATTCG
Organism: Gammaproteobacteria bacterium; assembly: GCA_026994735.1. Taxonomy (GTDB): domain Bacteria; phylum Pseudomonadota; class Gammaproteobacteria; order SZUA-140; family SZUA-140; genus RI-283. The sequence continues at coordinate 1,594 of JALWQD010000259.1, forward strand.
TCTGCAGGAGGTCCTGCAGAACGCTGGCCATTTTTTCCGGCGGGATAAAACGGGACATCATCCTTTTTTCCCGTCCTGTTGCCTGGCCAATTTGTTTGCGTAAATCCGCGATACGCCTTTCCAGGCTGGCTTCAGTGCTGCCGTCGAGTTGCTCAGCCAGGGTGAGCAACTGATTGTCAATGCTGCCAAGTTGCTTGCCAATTTCTTCTATCTCGGCGTTGACTCGCTTTTGTTGTCGATACTGTGGGGTCATCAAGAGGCTGTCCCAGATGCCATAGAGAGTGATTATCAGGATGCCAAAGAACAGTGTTCTCTCACGCACACTGAGCTGTTGGTAATGTTGGAAAATTTTGTTGTCGATGATCTTCACGAATACTGTCTATTTCTTTTTGTCTTCGGATCGAAGGGTAAAATCTATCCAGTATTGATCATCCTTGTCATTTTCGATTTCCAGTTGGGCAAAGTGAATTCCTTGCAGCCCTTTTTCGTCTGAGAGTCGGGTAATGAATTGAGGAACCAGGGCAGCCTTTTTTGACTGTCCGTGAATGACGACGGATTTTCCCTTGCCATCGATTGAAAAACGGGTCAGCCAAAGTCCTGGCGGCACCTTTCTGGCAAGAGAGGCCATGAAGTCAGAAGCACCATATTGATGTTGCTGACTGGCCTGCTTGAGAAGGTTCATGGTCTTGCCACTTTGCAAACGCTGCTGTTCAAGACGTTGGAATTCATTCAGCAGTTGCTGGCGATGATTGTTTTGACTGCTGGCAGTACTCTTCTCTGTCAACTTTAGGCTGCGCTGGGCCAGCCACTCATGCATTTGTGAGCGTTTATTGGCAAGCTGATGTGATTGCCACAGACTCCAGCCGTAGAGTGACAGCATGCCGCAGATAATGATTGCGGTGAGTTGTAGTAATCCTGACAGGTCGAACAAACTGCGCGGATTGCTAAAGGCCGCTTGATAAAAGTTGATTTGTTGTTCCAGTATTTCTGCCATGTTTTTGCTCTTGCCTGATTGAGGTGTCCGTTTCTGGGAACTCCATCACATAATGTCGGCAGCAGAGAAGGAAAGTTGATGATTGCGCGGTAACGATTAAGGAACACGGTTAATGCTCCCTGAGGATGAATGGCATGAACATTGACTGCAGATAATGGAAGGATCTTGCTGACAAGGTTCTTACTGAACAGGATGGTGATGATTCCTTGTCTGGTGAGGACTAAAATCAGTGCTCGCTAAAGTGACCTTTCGCGCCTAGCAGTGTTAAGATGCGAGGCTTATATATCAGGTTGGGGACGGGGCGGTCGGTGTTGTCCTTGCCGGATTTGCTCGAATGCCGCAGGGGAATGTCATTGGGGGATGTTATTGGATCCGTTGTCGGGCATTTTAAGTGATAGCGCTGCCTTTTTTAATAAGCATTAAAAACAAAAACTTAAATCATAAAGAGATGATATTTCATCGATGACTGAGATGATAGGAGAAGTCCTCCCGGCAAATATTGAGGAGGAGATGAAGCAGTCCTATATGGACTATGCCATGAGTGTCATCGTCGGCCGGGCATTGCCCGATGTGCGTGACGGTTTGAAGCCCGTTCATCGGCGCGTTCTTTTCGCCATGCATGGTCTCAACAATGACTGGAACCGGGCCTACAAGAAATCAGCCCGTATCGTGGGTGATGTCATTGGTAAGTATCACCCGCACGGTGATACGGCTGTTTACGATGCCATCGTCCGTATGGCGCAGCCATTTTCTCTTCGCTACCCTCTCGTCGATGGTCAAGGTAACTTTGGCTCCATTGATGGCGATTCCCCGGCTGCGATGCGTTATACCGAAGTCCGCATGGCACGTATTGCCCATGAGATGCTCGCTGATCTGGAAAAGGACACGGTTGATTTCGCTCTGAACTATGATGAGACGGAACGTGAGCCCGTTGTCATGCCTGCGCGGGTGCCGAATCTTCTGATCAATGGCTCTGCCGGTATTGCTGTCGGCCTGGCAACCAATATTCCACCGCATAATCTGCGTGAAATCATCTCTGCCTGTTTGGCATTGATTGATAATGCTGAAATCAGCTTTGAGGAATTGATTGCGCTGGTTCCCGGGCCTGATTTTCCGACACGGGCATTTATCAATGGCGTCGCCGGTATTCATGAGGCCTACCGCACGGGTCGCGGGCGCGTGCATATCCGTGCGCGCACTCATTTTGAGGATATGGACAAAGCGGGTGGGCGGCAGCGTATTGTCGTTACCGAGTTGCCTTATCAGGTAAATAAAGCCCACTTGCTCGAGAAGATTGCCCAACTTGTTCGTGAGAAACGGATCGAGGGCATCAGTGAGTTGCGCGATGAATCGGATAAAGACGGTTTGCGCATGGTCATTGAGCTGCGCCGAGGAGAAGTTGCCGAGGTCATTCTTAATAACCTTTTTCAACATACTCAGTTACAAAATGTCTTTGGTATCAATATGGTGGCCATTATTGATGGTCGGCCGCGCCTGCTTAATCTGAAAGAGGTTCTTGAGGCCTTTATCCGTCATCGCCGTGAAGTCGTCACCCGTCGCAGTGTGTTCGAATTACGCAAGGCCCGTGATCGTGCTCATACCCTCGAAGGGTTAACCATAGCGCTGGCCAATATTGATGAAATCATTGCTCTCATTAAGGCCGCTCCCGGGCCGGCGCAGGCGAAGGCCGGTTTGTTGGCCAAGG
>JALWQD010000260.1 GCA_026994735.1 Gammaproteobacteria bacterium
TTGGTCGAGTAAATTACTCGGCCAAGCACTGCCGGAAAGAGTCACTGGCATCGATTTGATGTTTGGCATGTTAACCATGGGTAACGAGAAGGGCTACCGCGTTTTCCTGCTCGGAGCAACCGACGAGGTCCTGACAAAAGTAGTCAACAATATTCATGACGACTATCCAGGTGTCCACATCGCGGGCTATGCCAATGGCTATTTCTCTGCCGCTGACGAAGAATCTATCGCCGAAGAAATCAAAAAATCCCGTGCGGATATATTGCTGGTTGCTATCACGTCGCCAAAGAAAGAAAATTTTCTTGCTCGCTGGAGCGACTATATTGACGCCCCTGTCTGCCATGGCGTCGGGGGATCATTTGATGTCTATTCCGGCAAGGTAAAACGGGCGCCGGAGATCTGGCAACGACTAGGGTTCGAATGGCTCTATCGGGTCAAGCAGGAACCCGGTCGCCTGTGGAAAAGATATCTCATTACAAATATCGCTTTTATCCGTCTCACACTAGGCTGCTTACTCTCGCAACGGAGCAATAAGGGCTAACAGCACACCGCCATGATCCGCTTAACGCTACTTATCGGTTTTATCAGCTTTCTCTGCGTATACGTTTGGAAAGACTGGTACAAAACCCTTTGCGCACTGATCGTACTCATGGCGGTCATCCAGCACCCTGATATGCCAACGAAGATGATGGGAATCCAGGGTTTAAATGCCTGGAATTTGCTCATGTTATTGATCATGATCAGCTGGTTTATCAATTCCCGGCATGAGCATCTGACCTGGAACCCACCAAAATCAATGACAATACTGTTTTCGATTTACATTATTGTCATCATTTCATCCTTTGTCCGGATGATAGGTGATACCCACCTGATCGGAGAAACAATGATTGCCCTCAGCCGTTCCGTACCGACGGCTACCGACCTCTGGTCAGAGGATTTTATCAACCGCTTAAAATGGCTGATTCCAGGGCTGCTGGTCTTTCATGGCTGCAACAGCAAGCAGCGCCTCTATTGGGGCATTGCGGCAATATGCCTTTTTTACCTTATCCTGGCTTTGCAAGTAATCAAATGGATGCCGATTAGCGACTTGGCATCGGGTGGCGGTGATATTCTCAGAAAACGCGGCGCTAAATTATTGGACCGTGAAATCGGCTATCATCGCGTTGATATCGCCATGATGCTCTCAGGTGGCTTCTGGGCGCTTTTCATCATCAGTACAACCGTTGGCAGTAAACTCAAAAAATATGCTCTCTATATAGGCTGTTGCATTTTGTTCCTGGGCCTGGCCCTGACTGGCGGGCGAACCGGCTATGGTACCTGGCTGGCAGTCGGCATCGTCCTCGCACTGATCCGCTGGCGCTCAATTTTGTTCATAATCCCAATCGGTTTTTTAATGGTCATGTTTTCCATGCCATTCGTTATTGACCGCCTGACCCAGGGATTTACCCAGGAATCGACTCAGCGCAACAAATCGGTGGAAAAGGATGGCATCTATCAATTCAACGAGGGAGACACCGATCTTTATACTGTCACCGCAGGACGGGTCATTGCCTGGCCATTCGTCTTCGAGAAAATTTCTGAAAAGCCCTGGTTTGGTTATGGCAGAAAAGCCATGCAGCGAACAGGCATCACATTGATGCTGGTCGTCCATTATGATGAGGTCTTCCCGCATCCGCACAATGCCTACCTTGAATTAATATTCGACAATGGAATTGTCTTGGCTGTACCCGTTTTTTTAATGTTTTTCCTCCTTTTGTACTGGTCATTAAAAATGATCAAAAAAACCGAACCGACTGCTCACCAAATCACAGGTGGCGTGCTCGCTTCCATTTTGATTGCACTGCTTGTCGCTTCTTTTGGCAGCCAAAGCTTTTATCCTAAGGAAGGTGCAATGGCTCTATGGTGTGCCGTTGCCCTCATGTTAAAAGTCAAATCCATGAGTACGCGCTCACGCTCAGTCCGCACGAAAAGACGCTATGCATAAGAAAGCATGAGCACAGCAAAAAAAACCGGCGATACCTCCGGAAAAGACAAAATAACTAAAAACACCCTGATCAGCTGGTTATCACTACTGATAATGATAGCAGTAGGCTTTATTATGCCGCGCATAATCGACCAGAATCTGGGCCAGGAGCAGCTCGGGTTCTGGGACTTCTCCTGGTCTCTTGTTAATTATTTGACACTGACAGGAGTCGGAATCGGCTCTGGCGTCAGCCGATATGTCTCGAAATATATGGCTTCCGGAAACAGTCAATCCATCAGCCGGGTTGTTATTTCGAGTTATTTCTTACAAACACTGGTCGTCATCGCCGGTTTTATATTGTTTTTCCTGCTCATTACCCAAACCTCACTTATCGTGCCGGACTCTCTCCACAACGAAAGCAGTAACATCGGTATTATTCTCTTTCTCGCCGCCAGTATCAGCTTTCAACTTGTCCTCTCGCCATCACGCGGGGTTATCAATGGCTGCCATCGCTGGGATATCACCAATATTATTAATGTCGCTTCGCGTCTGCTCTCATCCGCATTGATGGCGACGGTCATTCTGCTTGGTGGCTCCTTACTCGATATGGCTATAAGCTATTTTCTGGTAACTCTGATCATGGAAACGAGCCGCTGTATTATTTCATTCAGAATCTGCGCACCGCTGACCTTTTCAAAAGAACATATTGATTTCAGAACATCGATAAAAATGATGAAGTTTGGTTCGTCCCAATTTGCCATTGAAAGCTTGCCGCTCTTTTACGCGCAAGCTATCAGCATTATTATCACGCAATCCCTTGGCCCTGCTAATTTAGCCATCTTTGCCAGAACACAGGCCATTCTGAAATATATCGAGCTATTTATCAGCCGTCATACCCGTATTCTGATGCCCACAGCATCCGCCTTGCTCGAAGAAGGGCGGACAGCCGAATTACAAGAAATATACCTCAATAGCACAAAATTTTCGCTTGCCCTTGGCATCCCGGCATTGCTTGTCTATTTTTCATGCGGGGACCTCATTATCAGTCTCTGGATGAGCGAACAATATGTTGACAAGGCGCTCATCTATACACTCTCCCTGGGCTATTTACTCCCCATAACAATGAGTGCATCAATGAATATTCTGATCGGCATCAATAAACACAGTTATATTCTCTGGCTCAATCTGTCGATCATTACTATCGGATCTGTCATTCTTTTCCTGTTCACAAGCAGCCAATACGAACTCAGTCTGGCTATTCTCGGCGGTATAATGGTGCTCCTTTTGACTATTACCTATGGTATCTTGACGCCACTTTATTGCATTCATTCATTGAACATCAGTTTTGCGCATTTTCTTAGGCACTGCATCGTCAAGACATTCGCTTGCAATATACCGCTCTTTATTGCAGTTGCTCTCTTTCTTCATAGCCCGACTGAAAATGGCAGGTATTTCATCGTTGCTGCATTGCTTGCATCCAGCCTACTTTACTGGCATTTTCTCCTCGCAGCAGAGAGCAAGGAACGAGCACTAAAAAAGATTCGTGCATTCTATAATTAAACAATATTATAAATACCACCCTCATCACATATGAAAAGAATAACAATGCCAAGCAAGCAAAATGTCATCTATATCATGGGGCCCTCTCATTCAGGCAGTACGCTATTAACCTTTTTACTTTCCAACCACAGGGAAATATCGACTATTGGTGAGCTGAAAGCAACATCCATGGGGCCTATCGAAAACTATCACTGTTCCTGCGGACAACTGATTGAGGATTGCGATTTCTGGAAAAACGTGGCTGCAGAGATGAAAAAGGTAGCCCCACTGTTTAACCTGGCGAACTTTCACACACACTTTATCTTAGGTGACCTTGTCTTCGACAAGTTGATGTATGCATCCGTCCGCGGTCCCGAATTCGAGTCTCTACGCGAATGCCTAATCAATAATATTCCCACGGTAAGACAGCGGCTTGAGCGCATACTGTTGTACAACAAACAGATGGCCTCAATCGTCTCATCAATGACGCCGGGGAAATATTTCATGGACTCATCAAAAGATCCGGCCAGACTCAAGCAACTCCTTAAAATAAAATCCTGGAACATCAAGGTTATCCAAATTGTCCGTGATGGCAGGGGCACTTGTTGCTCCTATAAAACGAGGTATCGTATGGATATTGCCAAAGCAGCCAATGAATGGAAACAGACCTGCCAGGAGTTCCCTAATGTGACACGTTATATAGCCCCTGGGAACCATCTCCTTATACGCTATGAAGATCTTTGCCGTAATCCCGAGAATAC
>JALWQD010000261.1 GCA_026994735.1 Gammaproteobacteria bacterium
ATATAGGTTACCGGGAAGCGACTGCAGAGGCGTAGCCAGAGGTCGTAGTCTTCACAGGCTGGGAGGCTTTCATCGAAGCCGCCGAGGCTGTTCAGACAGTCGCGCTCTATCATGACTGCTGACGGTGAAATGCAGCATAAGGGCAGGCAGTGTTGATAGATCCAGCCGCCCCGCTTGCGGTGCCGCTGCTTCGGATTGACCCGCTTGCCATTGCGGATCCAGATTTCATCACAATGGATTAGCGGACTGAGCGGGTTTTTCCTGGCGGCCTGACGTTGGCAGGCAAGTTTTTCCGGTAGCCATTCATCATCACTGTCGAGAAAGGCCAGCCACTGACTGCGGGCACGTTTGATACCCTGGTTGCGGGCATGGCTGACACCTCGCTGGCGCTGCTCAATCAGGATTACCTGGGGAAAGTCGCGTGCCACGGCTGCGGCCGTACCATCGCTGGAGCCGTCATCAATCACGATGATTTCGTCGGCCGCCAGTGTCTGTTTGCTGACGCTGGCGAGAGCCCTGAGCAGATAATCGCGGCGCTGATGGCTGGGAATGATGACACTGATGCTGATCGTCGTCATGGGGCTTATGGCAGGATTTGACGAAAGTCGGTGATGAGCGGATAGCGGGCCTCTGTACGCTCAGGCAGGCGTGAATCCGGGCTGGCGATGGTCAGCAATTGCTCGATGCCGGCCGCTGCAGCGCAGTCAAGTACCTGCAGATTGTCGTCGATGAGCAGGCAGCGTGAGGCTTCGTAGGGTTCGTCTTGCTGCAATTGCTGCCAGAAGTCGTGGTCCTCTTTCGGCAGACCAATTTGGTGACAACTGATGAGGCGGTCGAAGGAGTCCGCCAATCCCGTTTCACGCATTTTCAGGCGCAGACTGTCGGGGTGGGCATTACTGAGTAATATGCAGCGTTTCCGCTTTTTGCGGATGGCTAACAGGAACTCATGCACATGAGGGCGGATGGCGATCAGGTGGCGCAGCTCGGTCTTCAGAGTGGCGATATCCATGTTCAGACGCTGTTGCCAGTAATCCAGACAGTACCAGTTCAGCGTCCCGGCGACCTCATCATAGGCGGTCGCCAGTTGTCTGCGTGCCTGTGCCAGTGTCAGTTGATACTGGCGTGCATAGCTTTCCGGCAGATAATGCTGCCAGAAGTGGTTGTCGAAATGGAGGTCAAGCAGAGTCCCGTCCATGTCAAGAAAAACACTGTCGATACGTTGCCAGTCGAGCATATCGGACAGCTTATCGGTTAGAATGGTGGCCTGTCACTAGCAAGCGGGCATATTGGCCCGGGCCAGAGGTGAAAAATGCATAAAAAGCCGCAGATCCTCGCCACCGAGACATTGGCACGCACCAGACTTTTTCACATCGAACAGCTGGATCTGCGTTTTTCCAACGGTGTGACGACGCGCTATGAACGGCTGTGTAGCCAGCGCAGCAGTGGCGCTGTGCTGGTTGTACCGGTGATGGCCGATGGCACGGTGCTGATGATTCGCGAATATGCTGCCGGTGTTGAGCGCTATGAACTGGCCTTGCCGAAGGGGCGCATTGAGATCGGCGAATCTCCCCTTGAGGCGGCTAACCGGGAATTGCAGGAAGAAACAGGATATGCTGCCCGGCGTCTGCGTCATCTGACCGGTTTGACTGTTGCCCCCGGTTATATGGGCCATGTCACCGAGGTTATCCTCGCCGAAGATTTGTTTCCCCAGCGACTGATCGGTGATGAGCCCGAGGAGATCGAGGTCGTGCCATGGCCGCTCGACGACCTGGCCGGATTGCTGGCCTGTGATGATTGCACAGAAGCGCGTAGTATTGCGGCTTTGTTTATTTCCCGAGAACGCTTACAGGCCGAGCAGGCCGAAGGTGACAATGATGACGGTTGAAGGTTTTTCCCAGGAACGCTTGCAGGGTTTGCTGGCACCGGTAATTGCGATTGCCCAGGCTGCCAGCCGGGAGATCCTGAAGGTTTATAACAGTAATGAATATAATGTCTCTGAAAAGGCTGATCATTCGCCCCTGACGGCTGCCGATATGGCTGCCCACCATATCATTGTCGATGGCTTGCAGGCACTGACACCGGAGCTGCCCATTCTCTCCGAGGAGTCAGCTGAAATCCCTTTTAGCGAACGCAGAAGCTGGCAGCAATACTGGCTTGTTGATCCACTTGATGGCACGCGTGAGTTTGTTAAGCGCAACGGTGAATTTACCGTCAATATTGCCCTGATCGAAAATCATCGTTCGGTGCTCGGTGTTATTGATGTACCGGTGACCGGAGTTGGTTATTACGCCGCTGAGGGCAGCGGTGCCTGGAAACGCGAGACTGCTGATCAGCAGGCGCAGCCGATCCATGTTCGCCAGTATCAGGGCAAAGGCCTGGTCGTTGCCGGTAGCCGCTCCCATGCCAGTGATACGCTGCTGGCCTTTCTGGCGCAGGTTGGTGATTATGAGCTGGTTAGCATGGGAAGCTCACTGAAATCCTGTCTTGTTGCCGAAGGTGTTGCCGATATTTACCCCCGGCTGGGGCCGACATCGGAATGGGATACTGCTGCCTCGCATTGTATCGTCAATGAAGCTGGCGGCAGCTTGACCGATACGGCGATGCAGCCTCTGCGGTACAACACCAAGGAATCGTTGCTCAACCCGTCTTTTTTCGTCTCCGGCAACCCGGCCTACGATTGGTCACAATATCTGCCTGGAGACGACTGAAAATAATCGCAGCCGCTTGCTGCGCTGATCGGTCTGGCCGCCTCTGGCTGGGCTCTGTTGACTGCTGCAGCAGGAGGAGGATGTATCATGGCGATGCAATCGATTAACCCGGCCAATGGTGAATTGCTGGCCAGTTTTCCGCTCTGGAATGATGCCCGTATCGACAGAGCACTGTCGACAGCAGCAGTCGCCGCACCTGTCTGGGCAGCACTGCCGTTATCGCAGCGCTGTCAGTCCCTGCGGGATGTTGCCGCTGTCCTGCGCCAGCAGCGTGTCGCCCTGGCTTCCCTGATAACACTGGAAATGGGTAAGCTGCGGCGTGAGGCCGAGGCCGAGATTGACAAGTGCGCCCTGGTTTGTGACTACTATGCCGAACAGGCTTCGGCCTTCCTTGCTGATGAGCTTGTCGCTTCTGATGCCGGTAAAAGCCTGCTGGCCTACGAGCCACTCGGTGCTGTGCTGGCGATTATGCCTTGGAATTTTCCTTTCTGGCAGGTCATGCGCTTTGCCGCACCGGCGCTGGCCGCAGGCAATGTCGGCCTGCTCAAGCATGCGGCTAATGTGCCCCAGTGTGCCCAGGCACTGCAGCAGGTTTTTGTTGCCGCCGGGTTGCCCGACGGGGTCTTTACGACACTGATGATTTCATCGGCGCAGGTCGCTGCAGTCATTGAGGATCCGCGTGTCCATGCTGTGACGCTAACGGGGAGTGAGCAGGCGGGGCGTCAGGTCGCCGCTGTTGCCGGTGCGGCGCTGAAGAAGACGGTGCTGGAGCTCGGTGGTTCCGACCCCTTTATTGTCCTCGCCGATGCTGATCTTGATGCGGCCGTTGCCGCTGCCGTCAGTTCGCGTTTTCTCAATGCCGGCCAGAGTTGCATTGCCGCCAAACGGTTCATCGTTGTCGAGGCGATTGCTGATCACTTTGTCGCTGCCTTTGCCACAGCTATCCAGACATTGCGTTGTGGCGATCCTGGTGATCCATCAACGACGTTGGCGCCCATGGCGCGTCATGACCTGCGGCAGGAATTACACCAGCAGGTCAGCGACAGTATTCGCCTCGGTGCCATTGCTGTTACCGGTTGCCAGCTGCAAGTGGGTGATGGCGCCTATTATCAGCCCTCGCTGCGCGATCATGTCTTTGCCGGCATGCCCGCCTATGAACAGGAGTTATTCGGACCTGTCGCCAGTATCCTGCGTGTCCACGACAGCGATGAGGCGATTGCCGTCGCAAATGCCTCGGACTATGGCCTTGGTGGCAGTGTCTGGACGGCCACCAGTGACCGTGGCGAGGCCCTGGCCCGTCGTCTCCAGGCGGGGGCTGTTTTTGTCAATGGTATGGTCAAAAGCGACCCGCGCTTGCCCTTTGGCGGCATCAAGCATTCGGGTTACGGCCGCGAGCTGTCACGGCTCGGTCTCCATGAATTTCTCAATATCAAGACGATTTGGATCCGCTAACACTGCTGTTCCTTGTCATCCTCGGAGCCGGCAGCGGGGTCATTGCCGGTCTCCTCGGTGTGGGTGGCGGGCTGTTGTTTGTGCCCTTGCTGCACT
>JALWQD010000262.1 GCA_026994735.1 Gammaproteobacteria bacterium
GTTGTTACAGCTTTCACTTGGCAGGAGATCATTCTGTTCCGCGCTGTCCATGTTACGCCGCCTCCGCTGGTTTTTTCTGTCGTTGTTTATCCTCTATTTTTGGACTACTCCTGGCAGTCCCTTGTGGCCACATGAATCATTATTGGCTCCCTGGTGGATGCCTGCCCGTGAAGGTGTGGCGATGGGCTTTTTACATATTGCGGCGCTGGTGGCCATTATCTTTGCGGCTTCGGCGCTGGTGCAGTCTCTGTTGCGTGAAGAATTACTGCGGGCCATTGATGGTCTGTTGCAGCCGTTAGGCTGCTTCGGCTTTCCGTCAGAAAAAGCCGCCCTTCGTATCATTCTGGTGATGGAGGCGATGAGCGCAGTTCAGCAAGTCATTAGTCGTTGCTTGGCCGAACGGGATCAGAGCCAATCTACCTTGAGTCAGCTTGGCAATCTTGCCGGCAGGGTCTTTTTCGAGGTGCTTGCCGAGGCAGAGCGGCGGCCTTGTACGGTGGTTAATCTACCGATTTATTCGTCACCGCCCGCTTGGCAGTGGCTGTTGCCAATGCTGTTAATCGGTCTTGTCATTATGCTGCCAATGGTGTGACCTTGGCAGCGCCCGTCCCTGGGCACCCTGTCCGCGTCCGGGACTATTTTTCCAGGATGATACCGGCCAGCGGTGGAATCGTGATCGAGATTGATTGTGGCATACCATTCCAGGCGATATTCTCACTCTCGACACCGCCTTTGTTTCCACAATTGCTGCCGCCATAGAAGGAGGAGTCCGAGTTTAATGTCTCTCGGTAACTGCCTTTCTCGGGGACGCCGATACGATAATCATGACGGGGAACCGGGGTGAAATTGAGGACGACGATGACGAAGTTGCCATCTTCACCCTTACGCAGGTAGCTGAGGACAGATTTTTCAGCGTCGTGACAGTCTATCCATGAAAATCCTCGCGATTCAAAGTCGAAGCGATGCAGGGCGTCAGTGTTACAGTATTTCTTGTTGAGGTCTCCGAGCAAGTGTTGCATGCCCTGATGCAAAGGGTAATCGAGGACGTACCAGTCAAGTGCCTTGGCACAATTCCATTCCGGTCCCTGAGCGAATTCGCACCCCATAAAAAGCAGTTTTTTGCCTGGATGGGTAAACATGTAGGTATAAAGCAGGCGTAAATTGGCGAATTGTTGCCACTCATCCCCCGGCATTTTATAGAGCATCGAGCGTTTGCCGTGGACGACTTCATCGTGGGAGAAGGGCAGTGTGAAGTTTTCCGTATAGGCATAGATCTGGCTGAAGGTTAGCTTGTCATGATGATACTTGCGGTGGACGGGATCTTCCTCGATAAAGCTCAAGGTATCGTTCATCCAGCCCATGTTCCATTTCATGCTGAAGCCAAGTCCACCCAGCCAAACGGGTCGTGAAACCATGGGCCAGGAAGTGCTTTCTTCAGCCAATGTTACTGTTCCGGGGTGTTCTTCATGTGTTAATTGATTGAGCTGACGGAGAAAATCAATGGCTTCAAGGTTTTCGTTGCCGCCATGGCAATTCGGTGTCCAGTCGCCGTCTTCTCGTGAGTAATCGAGGTATAACATGGAGGCGACGGCGTCAACACGGAGACCGTCGATATGGAATTCACTGAGCCAGTAGAGCGCGCTTGAAATAAGGAAATTACGGACCTCGTTGCGACCGTAATTGAAGATCAGTGTGCCCCATTCCCGGTGTTCGCCACGTCTTGGATCTTCGTGCTCAAAGAGGGCGCTGCCATCAAATCGGGCGAGAGCATGAGCATCCTTGGGGAAATGTCCGGGGGCCCAGTCGAGGATGACCCCGATATTGTGCCGATGCAGGTGATCGACAAAAAAACGGAAATCATCCGGCGTGCCAAAACGGCTGGTTGGACAGAAATAACCCGTTGTCTGATAACCCCAGGAGGCATCCAGGGGGTGTTCGGTAATTGGTAGTAACTCGATATGGGTAAAACCCAGTTTTTGGACATAGGGCACGAGCCGTTCTGCCAGTTCGCGATAATTGAGAAAGTTGCCATCATCATCCTGTTGCCATGAGCTTAAATGGATCTCATAGATCGACATTGGCGTATGCATCCAGTCATGGCTGCGGCGCTGCTCCAGCCAATGAGCATCTTGCCAGTCATAATCGCTCTCGGCGCGAATGATCGAAGCCGTGCCAGGGCGCAGTTCACTCTGCTGGCCATAGGGGTCGGTTTTCAGGTGCAAACTGCCATCCTGACTACGGATCTCGAACTTGTAGAGAGTGCCGGCAGTGACGCCGGGCAAAAATATTTCCCAGATCCCGCTGCAGCCACGACTGCGCATGGGGTTGCAGCGACCATCCCACTGGTTACCGCTATAGACGACGCTGACACGTTCACCGTTGGGTGCCCAAACGGCAAACAGGACGCCGCTAATGCCATTGATGGTGCGCGGATGTGCGCCAAGAAATTGATAGGCAGCAAGGTGCTTGCCTTCGCCGTAGAGATGGATATCAAAGTCGGTCAGCTGGGGTGGAAATGAATACGGATCATATGTGTTATGACTTTCACCATCGCCGCTGGTCCATTGCAATTGGTATTGCTGTGGCAAGCTTTTGTTAGGGCCTGTCCATTCAAAAAGGTCGCTGTTACCGAGGCGACGCATGGCTTTCCCATTGTCAATAATGCGGACTTTGGTGGCATCGCGTATGAAGACACGAATCGTTGTCTCTTTGCCGTTATCGTGGCGGCCGAGATAGCAGTATGGGTCGTGATGGCGTGCCTCGATAATACGGATGGCATCGTCGGAAAGGGGCGGTGTCTGGATGTCTGTGGTGTTCAAGCGGGTCTCTCCTGTTGCTTGCCGACGGGCCCGTTTATTAACGGGGCTTTGTCTCGCTTTCTTGGCTTGAGTGGTGATAGCATATCATGGGGTCAGGTGAGGAATCAGATGATATTGACGAGTCCTCATGCAATGACACTTTCTCGGGGGCAAAGCCTTTGCTCGCGAGCGCTGAAAAATGATCGTTGGCGCCACTGCGTCCTAACGTCAGAGCTGGGCAAATAGACCCGCAACAGGAATCGATGGGAGCGTAGATATGGAAGAAGTAAACGGTCACCAATCACCTCGTTTTGTCAGTCGGCTGACACGTGATACAACGGCATTGATCCTTGCCGGGGGACGTGGTTCGCGTCTGAAGGATTTGACCCAGTGGCGAGCGAAGCCGGCGGTGCCGTTTGGCGGGAAGTTTCGTATTATCGATTTTCCGTTATCCAATTGTGTTAACTCGGGCATCCGCAAGGTTGCTATCATGACGCAGTACAAATCACACTCGCTGATCCGTCATATTCAAAATGGCTGGGGTTTTTTGCGCGCCGAGTTTGGTGAATTTGTCGAACTTATTCCGGCGCAACAACGGACATCGGATGAATGGTATTCTGGAACCGCCGATGCGGTTTTTCAAAATCTCGATATCCTGCGTAGCTACAAATCAAAATATATTGTCATCCTGGCTGGCGATCATATCTATAAAATGGATTACGGTCCGATGCTGGCATTCCATGTCGAAAACAAGGCCGACATGACGATAGGTTGTATTGAAACCCCCCTCGAAGAGGCCAAGGCCTTTGGCGTCATGTCTATCGATGACAACAATGCCGTTGTCGGTTTTAGCGAGAAACCCGAGCAGCCACAGCCGCTGCCGGGGCGTGATGATGTTGCTCTGGCGTCAATGGGTATTTATGTTTTTAATACAGAGTTTTTGTTTCAAAAACTCATTGCTGATGCCGCTGTCGTGGATTCGAGCCATGATTTTGGCCAGGATATTATTCCGGGATGTATTGGTACACAGCGGGTTTTTGCCTACTCATTCTGTGATCCGGTTACCCAGGATCAGGCCTATTGGCGTGATGTGGGTACTGTCGATGCCTTTTGGTCTGCCAACCTTGAATTGATTGGTATCACTCCTGAGCTGAATATGTACGATAAGGTTTGGCCTATCTGGACCTATCAAGAGCAATTACCGCCGGCGAAGTTTGTCTTTGATGACGAAGGCCGACGAGGAATGGCTGTTGATTCGATGGTTTCCGGAGGCTGTATTGTTTCGGGAGCGACAGTACGTCATTCCTTGTTGTTTTCCAATGTTCATGTTCATTCCTACGCTGTATTGCAGGACTGCGTTGTCATGCCGGATGTCGAAATTGGTGAAAACTGTCGTCTGACAAAAGTTGTCATCGACAAGGGTTGTCAGGTTCCTGA
>JALWQD010000263.1 GCA_026994735.1 Gammaproteobacteria bacterium
GCCTGATGGGCATGCCACCGACAGCGGTCGTGGTTGGTTTTATCGTCGCCCAGCTTGTCTATCCGTTGGCCGCAAAACGTGAGCCGGAAGGCAGCACGGCCACCTCGCAAGAGAAAAAATAACGGCATCTGTTTCAGAACGAGCAGAGCCCATTAAGAACGTATCGTTTAGACAACGACAATAGTTGGCCGCAGGTTGCATGATGCGAGCCACAATTTATTTTCGATAATTATTTAGGGGGTTCATCACCTTGAGTGCTGCAGAGAATTCATCGGGAAGCGGTGGCGGAACAGTTGAGTATATCCAGCACCACCTGACCAACCTGTGTGCCGGTCAGTGTGATCCGGAAACGCATGCAGATGCGGGTTTTTGGGCGTTGCATGTAGATACGGTGTTCTTCAGTGTTGTACTGGCTGCCGTGCTGATAACGGTTAGCTGGCGCCTGGGCAAGAATTTAACCGCGGGTGTTCCCGGAGGCTTCCAGAATTTTGTCGAATCCATCATCGACTTCGTTGCAACGCAGGTAAAGGATACTTTTCCGGGGAAAAACCCTCTGATTGCACCCCTGGCATTGACCGTTTTTCTCTGGGTCTGGCTCATGAACTTCATGGATTTGATCCCGGTAGATTTATTGCCTGTCATTGCTTCATGGTTTGGCCTTCATTACCTGAAGGCTGTGCCGACGACTGATTTGAGTACGACAATGGCGATGTCATTGACGGTTTTTGCGCTCATTATTTACTACAATATCAAGATCAAAGGGGTTCTTGGTTATCTGAAGATCTTTTTGTTTCATCCCTTTGGCAAGTTTTTTGTGCCGGTGAATATCGTCATGACGCTGATTGAAGAATTGGCAAAGCCTTTGAGTCTGGGTCTGCGACTGTTTGGTAACCTCTTTGCCGGTGAGCTGGTATTCCTGCTGATCGCCTTGATTGGCGGTACGCTGGCCGTTGGTGCTGGCGCATTATTCTGGTTTCCCCTGCAGGTAATACTTGATCTTGGCTGGCTGATTTTCCACTTGCTGATTATTACCTTGCAGGCATTCATATTCATGGTGCTGACGATTGTCTACCTGGCTATGGCGCATGTTGAGGAGCATTAACAGGTATCGTATAACGCGATGCCATGTAGTTTTGACTGAAGTTTAACGTTTGTTTTGACCTTTATAGATAGGAGAGTGAAGCAATGACACCCGAAATGATCGCACAAATCTATGCCTATACCGCTGTTGGTGTTGGCGTCATCCTGGCTGCAGCCGGCCTGGGTTCGGCTATTGGCTGGGGTCTGATCTGTGCCAAGACCCTGGAAGGCATTGCCCGCCAGCCGGAAATGCGCCCTGCCCTGATGACCAATATGTTTATCTTTGCTGGTCTGATGGAGTCATTCCCGTTCATCATTTTGGCGTTCGCCATGTGGTTCCTGTTTGCCAACCCCTTCGTTGGCGCACTGAGCAGCGCCCTCGGCGCCTGAGGAATCCCAGGCGACAAGCAATATGCTTGAAGCCTAGAATGAGGGGAAGTAGACGATGAATATAACCGTGACCCTGATTGCGCAGATGGCGGCTTTCGTCCTGCTGATCTGGTTTGTCAATAAGGTACTCTGGGGGCCAATGAATGCGCTTCTGTCCGAAAGACAGAAACGGATTGCCGATGGTCTTGCGGCAGCTGACAAGGGGCGCCATGAGCTGGAGCTTTCTGAGCAGCGTGCGGGTGAAGCGCTGAAGGAAGCTAAAGTGAAGGCATCCGAGATTATCTCGATGTCAGAAAAGCGTGCCACCGAAATTGTCGAAGAGGCAAAGGATAGTGCGCGTGCAGAAGGTGAACGCCTGCTCGCTGCCTCCCGTGCCGAGATCGAGCAGGAATACAATCGCGCCAAGGAAGACCTGCGTGCCAGTGTGGCCGAGATTGCCCTTGCCGGTGCTGAGCGTATTCTCAAACGTGAGATTGATCGTAAGGCCCACGACCAGGTCCTGCAGGATCTCGTCAAACAAATTTGAGGGCTTAGATAATGGCAGAAAACAGCACAATAGCCCGGCCATACGCACAGGCAGTCTACTCGTTAGCCAAGGACAAGGATGCACTTGCTCGCTGGACAGATATCATCGCCACACTTGCGGAGATAGCCAGCAACGAGGATGTCCTGGCTATTGCACAGCGTCCTGACATCGCCGATGACATTGTTAGCGGTATTGTCTGTGAGCTTTGCGGCGATTTGCTTGATGACGAGGTCAAGCGGCTGATCGAGTTATTGGTTGAGAATAACCGCCTGGACGTATTGCCAGAGATCAGAGACCAGTACGAGACCTTGCGTGCCGAGGCAGAAAAGATGGCCAAGGTGGAGGTCGTCTCGGCTTATGAGCTGAATGCCAAGCAGAAAACCAGTATCAAGACGGCGATGAAAAAACGCCTCGGCTGCGAAGTCGATTTGACAGCAAGGACCGATAAAACCTTGCTTGCCGGCGCCATCATCCGGGTCGGAGACCTTGTCATTGATGGCAGTGCCGTGACGCAGCTGGGCAGGCTCGATCATGCCTTGTCTCGCTAGATTTAACATTTGAGGGGAAATGCAATGCAGTTGAATGCAGCAGAAATCAGTGAACTGATCCGTCAGCGGATCGAAGGGTTTGATGTCGTTAGCGAGGCACGCACCGAAGGTACCGTTGTCAGTGTGACCGATGGTATTGTTCGTGTTCATGGTCTGGCAGATGCTATGCAAGGTGAAATGCTGGAATTTCCAGGCAATAGCTTTGGCATGGCTTTGAACCTGGAGCGTGACTCGGTAGGTGCCGTTGTCCTCGGTTCATACGAACATATTAGTGAAGGCGACACTGTTCGCTGTACGGGCCGAATTCTGGAGGTTCCGGTCGGTGAAGCACTGCTTGGTCGCGTTGTCGATTCTCTTGGTATGCCGATTGATGGCAAGGGCCCGCTTGATTGCAAACAGAGCTCACCGATTGAAAAGGTTGCGCCAGGCGTTATCGCCCGTCAATCCGTTGATCAGCCTGTGCAGACAGGTATCAAGTCGATTGATGCCATGGTTCCGATTGGCCGCGGTCAGCGTGAGCTGATTATTGGTGATCGCCAGACCGGTAAGACAGCGGTTGCCATCGATGCCATTATCAACCAGAAAGGCACGGGCGTTAAGTGCATCTATGTTGCTGTTGGCCAAAAGGCATCGTCAATCGCCAGTGTCGTGCGCAAGCTTGAAGAGCATGGTGCGATGGAGCATACGATTATTGTTGCTGCCAGCGCATCATTGCCTGCATCGATGCAGTTTATCGCTCCCTACTCAGGGTGTGCGATGGGCGAATACTTTCGCGATAATGGCGAAGATGCGCTGATCGTCTACGATGATCTGACGAAACAGGCCTGGGCCTATCGACAGGTTTCTCTTTTACTGCGTCGTCCTCCCGGCCGTGAGGCTTATCCGGGTGATGTCTTTTATCTTCATTCACGTCTTCTTGAGCGTGCGGCCCGTGTCAATGCCGACTATGTTGAAAAGCATACCGGTGGCAAGGTCAAGGGCAAGACGGGTTCACTGACGGCGCTGCCGATTATTGAGACCCAGGCTGGTGACGTGTCTGCCTTCGTGCCGACAAATGTTATTTCGATCACCGATGGCCAGATTTTTCTCGAAACAGATCTGTTTAACGCCGGCATTCGCCCGGCTATTAATGCCGGACTGTCCGTTTCCCGTGTTGGTGGCGCAGCGCAGACAAAAGCGGTGAAGAAGCTGGGGGGTGGTGTCCGTCTCGATCTGGCGCAGTATCGTGAACTGGCTGCTTTTGCCCAGTTTGCTTCTGACCTTGATGAAGCAACACGCAAACAGCTTGAGCGTGGCCAGCGTGTTACCGAGCTGATGAAGCAGAAACAGTACCAGCCACTCAGCGTTGCTGAGCAGACAGTGTCACTGTTTGCTGCAAACGAAGGCTTTCTTGATGATCTCGATGTGAGCAAGGTCGGTGATTTTGAAGCCGCACTGCTGAGTCATATGAACAGTCAGAACAAGGGCTTGATGGATAAGATCAATGCTTCGGGCGACTACAATGATGCCATTGCCGGTGAATTACGCACGGCACTGGAGTCTTTCAAGTCGAGTAGCGTCTGGTAGTACGGGAGGCCTGTCATGGCAGTCGGCAAGGAAATACGCGTACAGATCGCAAGTATCAAGAATACGCAAAAGATTACCAAAGCCATG
>JALWQD010000264.1 GCA_026994735.1 Gammaproteobacteria bacterium
CACCTCGTTCTCGAGATTCAGCGCTCTCTCGATTATTACGACCGCTATTTTTCGCAGCCTCCGGTCGGCGGTATTGTCTTCACCCCGCTGTTGGCAGAACCCGCGGGATTACTCGAACATATCAGCAATAGTCTTGATCTGCCGGTACGCCAATTACGGCTCACCGACTTTATGACATTCAACTGTCAACCTAGCCAGCAAGAACAGGCACGCTGCCTGATCGCCATCGGCGCAGCACTCAGAAAGTCAGCTTAATGGTGATTGCTCTGGCTACCTGGCCCATGCTGACTGAGACGTTCATTTAGCAATGCTGGAGATACCAACGAACCGTTTCACGAATACCGCTTTCGAAAGTCTCTTCAGGTTTCCAGTCCAATTCATTGGCCATACGACTGGCATCAATGGCATAGCGCCAATCATGTCCGGGCCGGTCACTGACAAAACGAATCAGGTCGGCATGTGCTGCACCCTGAGGTCGGAATTCATCCATTAAAGTACAGATGGTGCGGCAAATATCGATATTTGCCCATTCGTTACAACCGCCTATATTATAGGTCTCACCCAAACGGCCGTGACGAATCACACGATCAATACCGCTACAGTGGTCACCAACATATAACCAGTCGCGAATATTTGTACCGTCTCCATAAACCGGGATCGGCGTCTGTTGCAGGCAACTGCGCATGACGGTAGGAATAAATTTCTCCGGATGCTGATAAGGGCCATAATTATTCGAACAATTTGTCGTCGTCACCGGCAAATCATAGGTATGAAACCAGGCGCGTACAAGATGATCAGAACCCGCCTTACTCGCCGAATCAGGGGAATTCGGAGCATAGGCCGTCGCTTCACTAAAAGCAGGATCATCACTGGCCAGCGTGCCATAAACTTCATCGGTCGAAATATGATGAAAGCGGCAGCGATGCCTCTCAAGGCTGCGTTCACCGAACCAGTAACTGCGCGCTGCTTCCAGCAGTGTATAAGTACCCATGACATTCGTTTTAATGAAAATTTCCGGGCCTGAAATCGAATTATCGACATGCGATTCAGCTGCGAAATGAACAATAGTGTCGATGGCATTTTCACGGAGTAGTTCACTCACCAGTCGCCCGTCACAAATATCACCTGCGACAAACTGGTGCCGTTCGGGAGCCGGCAAATCACTGAGGTTTTCGAGAGAACCGGCATAGGTCAATTTATCGAGATTAACAATCCGTAACTGAGAATGTTCGGCCAACTGTTGGCGAATAAAATTAGCACCGATAAAACCTGCGCCGCCGGTTACCAGCATTGACCGTGGCTGGAAAACCGGCGCCCCCTCTTTGTGTGCGCAAATATTTTTCATCGGGGTTGCTCCCCGGCGAGCGCAGCCAGATGGGGCCAGCGCTTGTCCTTTTCCGATAGCAGGGGATCTTCAATGGGCCAGTCGATGGCAATATCAGGATCATCCCAGGCAATACCCGCCTCGTCATCCGGACGAAAAAAGTCTGTACACTTGTACTGAAAATCGGCCACTTCCGAGAGCACACAAAAACCATGGGCCACCCCCGGTGGCACCCATAGCTGGCGATGATTATCCTCCGACAGTTCCAGCCCGAACCAGTGTCCAAAGGTCGGTGAAGCTTTGCGAATATCGACAATCACATCGAAAACCTTGCCGATAACAACCTGCACAAGCTTGCCCTGCGGATATTGACGCTGATAGTGCAAGCCTCTCAAGACACCACGGCCAGAACGGGAATAGTTATCCTGCACGAAGTCCTGCCCTGGCTCCGGAACTCCCGCCTCCTGATAACGTTGTCTGTGAAAACATTCCTTGAAAAACCCCCGGGAATCACCAAACACACGGGGTTCAATAACAACAGCCCCAGCGATCGGGGTCTCCGTTACATTCATTGACCAATCTCCAGCAGACTCTGCAGATAAACACCGTAACCACTTTT
Organism: Gammaproteobacteria bacterium; assembly: GCA_026994735.1. Classification (GTDB taxonomy): domain Bacteria; phylum Pseudomonadota; class Gammaproteobacteria; order SZUA-140; family SZUA-140; genus RI-283. The sequence goes on from JALWQD010000264.1 coordinate 1,944, forward strand.
CATTGTTTTTGCTGCCAGCACCGACAGTTGCTGATCGCTGATCCAGCCCTGTCGCCAGGCGACCTCTTCCGGACATCCGATTTTCAGCCCCTGACGTTTCTCGATCACCTGCACATATTGAGAGGCTTCAAGTAGAGAAGCGTGTGTACCCGTGTCCAGCCAGGCCATGCCTCGACCAAAACGTTCAACATATAAATCGCCCATTTCCAGGTAATGGCGATTGATATCCGTCACCTCCAGCTCACCCCTCGCTGAGGGTTTAAGTTCAGCAGCAATATCAATCACGCGATGATCATAAAAATAAAGACCGGTTACCGCCCAGTTGGATTTGGCTTGCAGCGGTTTTTCTTCCAGTGACTGTGCACACCAATCATCATCAAAACCGACAACACCGTAGCGTTCGGGATCCCTGACTTGATAGGCAAAAACGGTTGCCTTGTCATGACGGTTGGCCGCTGAGCGCATGTGTTGTGTTAAACGGTCACCATAAAAGATATTATCGCCAAGGATTAAGGCAACCGAATCGTCGGCAATAAAATCAGCTCCGATGATAAAGGCTTCAGCCAAGCCCCTTGGCTGTGCCTGAATGGCATAGCTCAAACGCATACCCCAGGCCTCGCCGGTTCCCAGCAAAGCCTCAAACAGTGGCAAATGCTCCGCTGAGGAGATAATCAATACTTCGCGAATCCCGGCAAACATCAACGTTGACAAGGGGTAATAGATCATCGGTTTATCATATACAGGCATCAGCTGCTTACTCACGGCTAATGTCAATGGATGCAGCCGTGTCCCTGCCCCACCCGCCAGAATTATCCCTTTCATAAGATCCTCATTGCTTGTCTTTCATTGCTCATTGAAAGCAGACCGTGTTGCTGACTTCATTGGCAACAGATGATAACAAATTCGACTACCCGGGGAAGCTAAATGACAATAAACACAACGCCGGAAAATAAACTGCCCCCCGCATCTAAAAAGACTTCCCCTGAAAGCTAAACCCTGGCTTGTATATGGCCGCTTTAGCCTATGAGGAAGGCTTACCCGGAAAGTTCTGTGAAAATTACTCCACCAGAAACACATGGCATTGCTCGCGTCAGCAGACCGTCATTCACCCGTTCACTGCCATCATGGACACCGGGACAGCAGCTATTGGGGCAAGTGATCACAGGCGAAGCGCGATCAGGACGCTTCACCCTACAGATTGGCAACGTCCTGTTACAGGCAAAAATTGATACGCCATTGCAGCGTGGACAGTTATTGCCACTACAAGTCATCTCAAATGAAAGTCCGCCAGTCTTGCAAATTATCTCACACCGCCAGTTGGCCCAATCTTTATTGGCACAATTACCAATAGCTCCTATGGAAGCGCCCCCATTCACTCCCTATTTCAAACTGAGCCGCCTGCCGGCCCCTCTGCAGCAACAACTACCGGACGATATCCGCAAGCAGTTGGCCGTCGTCATACAACACTTGCCTTCGCTCTCGGATCTGCGCCGTCCACGCCAGCTGAAGCGTTGGCTTAAAGAAGGCGGGCTTTTTCTCGAAGCCCGGCTAGCCCGTTCTGGAAGCAATCCTAACGTACCCGTGTTGCATGACTTCAAGGCCGACCTGTTGCGCCTGCAGGGACAAATAAAGCAATCACTGTCCGCTATCCCGACCTTCAACAACGAAAATTTGCTGGCAACTATCGACAAGCACCTGCTTTTACTGTCTCAGGATCAACACCAGGGACTGGACGGGCTGGCAAATGTCTTACTCACGCGCCTGCCACAACAGCAAACAAGCGTATTAATCGCCTGGTTGCAGGGCAAATCACTCCCGATACCAGGACAGTGGCTACTGGCAAGCATACTGCCAATCCTCGGACAGTCGCTTGATCAAAAAGGACGGCGGGTCTTACAAGCAACCATCAGTAAACGACAGGCACTCACGCAGCTGTCTCAGCATTGCCAGCAGACACTGCAGCAAATTGAAGCCCAGCAACTTCATAGCCTGACGCGAGAGGACGACGAGCCAAAGCAATTGATGGTTACCTTACCGGTGGAGACCCAAGAAGAATCACTGCAATTGAGCATCAAGCAGCAGGTCTCGGCAACAGCAGAAGAGGCCAGCAATCACTGGCGCATCAATCTGCACTTCAGCTTACAGGGAACCGGCCCGCTTGATTGCCATCTGGAAATGGGTAAAAACTCAATCAAGGGACATTTTACCGTCGAACAATCCCCTACGCTGTCGATGATTCATCAAC
>JALWQD010000265.1 GCA_026994735.1 Gammaproteobacteria bacterium
GTGTAGAGGGGCTCCAGATCATCACTTGCGAGATCAACAGAGTGTTCCAGCAACAAGGCATAACTATCCTCCGATACACTCCAGTCCCCGCCCGGCCTTAACCGCCATATCCATGCCGGATAGCCTGGGATAAATGTTTCTGTAAACACGACAAGACTGGCGCCTTCAGCAGATGCCTGCTTCACTGATTCGACCGCTTGCACGATTGTCTTTTCTTTACTAAGAAAAACTGGCGTTGTTTGAATAATCGCTACTTTAGTCACTTAACACCTCCTTTGTCACAGGCCGTCTGACTTTGCAAAAGCACCCCGTCCAATCACAGAGCACACCTATGCATTATCCCATATATTCGGCATGACACTGCCGGAATACCCAGAGACAAATGACCTTCTTACCCCAGTATTTTGGTCATATACATGACGTTTTACCGCACCGATATTGGCGCCATACACATGAATACTTATCGACACATGGTCTTTCAGGTGATTTGCGACCCTATGAATGTCTCCAGTTGCAGGAGATACCATATCGATGCTTCCGGCTGGTAGAAGGCGGGTTCCCCACAGCTGCAACTGTTCCTGACCAGAACTCTCCCGAAATGCTTCACAAAACTCAGCGCCTCGCATGACACCGATCATCCCCCACACCGTATGATCATGTATGGGCGTCGATTGACCGCCTCCCCACACAAAGCTTACGACCGAGAAACGTTCGAGAGGATCACAATGCAGCAAATACTGTTGATAACTTTCGGCTTTCGCTCTTGCAAACCTGTCTGGCAACCAGTCATCATGAGAGATGAGCGCCTGCAGCAAGCTTCTCCCATGGTTAAAGATCTGAGTCTCGCTACCGCCTGATTGCTCGATCAGTCTCGTAAAAGAGCGAATAAATTCTCTTAGCCTGGCGAGGTTCACGATGCCCGTTATCCCCGCCTGCAGCCTGATGCGACCAACATTTCACACGGTCCCGTAAACTGTCCATCCTGCTCGAACTGAGCGAGTGAGCGCTCGATTTCATCCCATGCATCGTCCTGTTCCATCGGCGACAGGCCGGACAGCATCTGATGCAGCGCACCAAAAGACTCCTGTTCAAACTGCAAACACTCGGCGGCTGAGTCCAGACGCACCGGAGCATCAATCGTTTCAACTGAAACATCCTCGAAGCCGGCATCGAGCAGCGTTTGTGCCAGTACATCGACATCTCCCAGACTGAATGGCCCCGGCTGACCGGCCAGTGGAGGTGGCAGTTTGGCACGTCGCCTGATGATCGAAACCGGAATTGAGAAGAAAGCATTTCTTTCTGCCGTTGAATACACCATGACCGCAATGCGTCCTCCTTCCCGCAATTGCCGGCGCATGCCTCTGAGCGCCTTTTGCTGATCCGGGAAATAGATCAGTCCGACACGGGAAATCACCGCATCGAATGGTTCTGACTGTAGCGTTGCAATTTCTTCGCCATCCAGAGCCATTGTCCCGATATTGGACAATCCGGCCAACTGCGCGCTCTCCCTTGCGTACTCGAGAATGACCGGGGAGATATCGACCGCCAGCACATATCCGGATGGCCCAACCCTGCGGGCTGCGGTCAAAGACTGTTCTCCGGCACCTGCGGCGACATCCAGCACGCGACTCCCCTCGCCAATTGCCGCGTTGTCCAGCATCACATCCGTTGCTGGCCCCAGCCACCTCGACAGGAGCGGCGCCCAGCGATGCCATGCCTCGGCCGCCGTATCCCATTGTTGCCGGGTTGTTTCCTTATATTTAACCGGGTCAAAAACATTTTGCGCCTGTTTCATGATGCCACCTCCTGATTCACGACTACCGTTATTAGCCAGTATAGCGCTGTTGTTTTTTGATAAAAATACCGATAAAGTGAATCTTGATGTGCAAAAATGCACAGGGAGGGGCGTGATGAACTGGGACGACCTGAGAATTTTTCTCGCAGTGGCTCGGAAGGGCTCCATCAGCGGAGCTGCGCAGCAGCTTGGTGTACAGCATTCCACGGTGTCTAGGCGGATGCGTGCTCTGGAGAAGAAACTGGGTGTTCGCCTGATAGAACGCAAAAAAGGCGGTTATGAATTCACTGCTGCAGGAGAAACGCTGGAGCGAACGGCACGGCACATGGAGCATGAGGTGCTCGCAGCTGAGGGCGCCATCAGCAATATGGACACCAAATTAACAGGTGAACTGAGAGTCACTGCCATTAACAATATGGCATCGTCAGTGTTGATGCCGATGTTTGCGAGTTTTAGTCGAAGGTTCCCCGACGTTCACCTCCATATCCATGTTTCCAACACTTACGCGAGCCTGTCACAACGGGAAGCTGATATTGCCATTCGTCTCACCAACACCCCGACCGAAACCCTGATCGGCAGACGCCTCGGAACAGTCGCATCCACGATTTATGGCAGCCGTCATTATCTTGAAAAGCTTGCCTCTGAAGGGGGAAAGGCAACATGGCTGGGGGTAGAGTGCTGTGGATTTCATCAATCCTGGACAAAAGAAGCCTGCGGAGGGCGAAGCCACAACTTTTATCTGGATGACACACTGCTGACAAAAGCAGCGCTGAAACAGGATCTGGGTGTTGCCTATTTGCCCTGCTTCATGGGCGACCCGGACCCTGACCTTAAACGATATTGTCCGCCGGACCCGGAGTTAAACCTTGGTCTTTGGCTACTCTTTCACCCCGACCTGAAACACACCGCCAGAGTACTGGCATTTCGTGACTACATGGCGAAAGAGGTGGAAGCACAAAAAAGACTCTTTGAAGGAAGATAACAGCTTCTACAAAACTGCCCCCTCACAAGCGTCTATCAAACGACAACACGAAACAAAAAAGCACCCACAGAATACTGCAGGTGCTTTTCGATATGGTGGGCCGTGTAGGTCTCGAACCTACGACCCGCTGATTAAGAGTCAGCTGCTCTACCAACTGAGCTAACGGCCCATATTTTAAAACATGGGGTGGATGATGGGACTCGAACCCACAACCACCGGCACCACAAGCCGGGGCTCTACCATTGAGCTACATCCACCATATCGCCACCTATTGGCGCGCCTGGCAGGGCTCGAACCTGCAACCTACGGCTTAGAAGGCCGTTGCTCTATCCAGTTGAGCTACAGGCGCTCGCAGGTCGCATCCAACCACGCCACATGCAAACTTAAATGGTCGGGGCAGGGTGATTCGAACACCCGACCCTCTGGTCCCAAACCAGATGCGCTACCAGGCTGCGCTATGCCCCGTGATTTAAGCCTTCATGCGAAGGCGGCGGACGATAATAACCATTACTCCATTCGTCAACTGCAAAATGCCACACCCGTAGCTGCATCTAGGATGCGCGCCACTCCTCCAAGATAGCAAGGCAGATGCGATTCATTTCGGCCGCCCGAGACTCACTGTCAGCTTCGTTGTAACAGCGCAGCTCGGGTGCATTGCCGGATGGGCGCAAATGAACCACCTCCTGACTCTCAAAAGTAATGCGCACCCCATCCGTTCTATCCACGGCAACCACTCGTCCAAAATATTGGCCAAACAATACTTCAGCCGCAGCCATATCCGAATTGACATCACCGCTATTCAGTGCCGCCAAACGCGCTTGACTCAGTTCGGTCGGAAATGATTTCAGGCGATCACTATAGGTAAACCGCTGCGGCAGCGTGGCCACGAGCTCAGAAACCGAATACCCACCACTCTTGGCCAACATCAAAATCGCCAGCGGTACAATCGCTGCATCGCGCGTCGGAAGCGCTGGCAATACCCTGCCGACAAGCGCAATGTCGGAGGCTGTCAAAAATCCACCATTGGCCTCATAGCCGACCACGCCACTTTCACCCTGCGCCAACGCCTGATCCATCGCTTCAATCACATACGGCGAACCAATCCGCGTCCGCACAACAGCATCAAACCAACCACACTTCTCTACTGCACTGTTGCAGCTAACCGGCGTCACCACATAACGGCCGCCTAAGTAACGCGCGCATAGGATCCCCGCCACATCACCACGCAACCACACGCCATGCTCATCACTCAGCAATGGCCTATCTCCATCGCCATCGGCCGAAACAATTGCGTCAAAGTGGTGGGCTGCCGACCATTTTGCCGCTAGTGCTACATCTTCAGGCCGTATCGCCTCCGTATCGACTGGGATAAAACGTTCAGAGCGCCCCAACGCCACCACATCCGCCC
>JALWQD010000266.1 GCA_026994735.1 Gammaproteobacteria bacterium
TGGCAACGCTGGCAACCGCACGTCCCTGAACCAGTACCGCTTTGCTCGTTACCATAACGACGACGGTTTCACGCGGTTTCTCTTCGGCAATTGACTGCGGCAGTTTGATGGTCTTGGCATTCGGCAAGACCTCGGCATCTGATGAATTGACGAGCAAAAAGAACACCAGAATGGTGAAAATATCCATCAGGGAGACGAGGTTTAAAGGCACCCGGCGCAGATTGCGCTTGTGATGACGTTGCATACGTTTGACGCGTCTGGACTGTTCCATGACAGGTCTCCTTAACGTTTTCCTGCCAGCAGCGGGGCATCGCCGATGGAAATATCAGGGAATAATTCGTGCCGCAATCCCTGCTCCCTGGTAACGGTCAGGCGGACGCTATCCATCAGGCCAACGAGATCGTCATAGGCAATGTCGGGTTCGAGCAAGAGCGTGATATCCGTCTTTTCCGGAAATTGATCCTTGATACCGCGCAACAATTTACCGAGGCGATTAAAGTCATAGTGATCGCCTTTTTGTGCGACAGTGACAGAGGTCATTCCTTGTTCGGCAATTTCAATGCCTTGCTGGCGCAGGATGACTTCAAGCTGTAACGCCGGTTTGTCATTCTCGACCTTGCGGGCACTCGCCACGGGCAGGTCGAGATTGAGGATAGTCAAGCGTGAAAAGACCGCAGTAATGAGGAGAAAGGGCACGAGGATAACCATCAGATTCATGAACGCCGTGATGTTCATCTCGGTGGGTTCCTGCAACTGCCGACGGCGCCAGCGTCGGCTCATGAGTGTTCTTCTTCATGTTCAGAGACGATATTGAGGAATTTCATCGAGGCCATTTCCAGGCTATCGACGATTTCGACCGTTTTTGTCTGCAGCAGAGCGTGAACTAATAATAGTGGAATCGACACAACGAGACCAAAGGCTGTGGTATTCATCGCTACCGAGATACTGGCCGAGAGCATATCGGCTTTTTCCGCAGGGTTGGCTGCCGAGACGGCAGTAAAGGCCTCAATCAGGCCGATAATTGTGCCCAGCAAGCCAAGCAGTGTGGCTATATTGGCGAAGGTGGCAAGGTAATGGGTGCGCTTTTCGAGCTGCGGAATCACTTCCATCAGGCCTTCTTCCATGGCCGTATTGATATCATCCCGGCGACGGCCATGGGTACTGCGGCTGAGTCCGTAATGGAGCACCTTGCCGATGGCTGTTTTCGAGTTTGCCAGTATCTGGCTGGCGCGGGAGAAATCACCCTTACGTAAAACAGGTTGCAAGCCTTGCCAGAGTTTCCGGTTTGTCGAACGTGCCTTGCTGAGGTAGACATAGCGTTCGATGGCAATGGCAATGCCGATGGCAAGGACGAGGGCAATCGGGTACATAAAGAGGCCGCCGGTCTGAAAAAATTTGATGATGACATGATAGGCATCCATAGAGACTACTCCTGGGGTAAGGGTTTAGATGTTTTGGCGGATGATTGACGTGTTGACTTGAAATATTTTAATTGTCGTAGCAAAACGGTGCGCTCGACAGGTTCCAGTGTCTGCTCATAAAGTGAGCTGAACGGGCGCACGACCATTTGCCCTGGCTGGGCCTGTTTCCAGGGAACAATATAGAGTACTTTCGGCAATTCGCGGTTACCGATGATACTGCTGCCCTCAATGGCCACCGCTTCGCCGGCGACGGCAGTCAATGGCCGCAGCAGGGCTATCGTCAAGACAGATAAAGGCATTGTTTTCATGGCGATTCCTGCATGTTTTGCGGTTTTTTCTGTAAGCGCTGGGTAAGGTTTGTGATCCATTGATGGACGCTTGCGTCGGCTTCCTGTTGTAACGCCTGAAAGCGTTGATAGTGTTCCAGGGCCTGTGCCGGTTGCTGTCGGTAAAGATCGAGCAAAATTCCCAGGTTAAGTTCGGCGTTGGCATAATTTTCATCGATGCGGAGGGCATTGCGATAGGCCTTCTCCGCTGCATCAAACTGACCTGACTGGCGTTTGAGAATGCCAATCTGGTTGTATGCAGGTGCCAGCCGGGGTTTTAGCTTGATAGCCTGTTGTTGTTCGCTCAATGCTTTTTCAGGACGTTTAGTGCGGGCATAGAGCAGGCCGCGGTTGAAATGCAGCCCAGCGAGTTCTGGCCGTACGCGGATTAACTGGTCGAGCACTTTTTCCGCAGCACTGTAGCTACCGGCAGCAAGATCCGCTAACGCCTGGCGGTAATGCTGTAATCGTTCTGCTGACAGGGGCACTGTCGTTGTTGTCTTTAGTGCCGGTGTTGTACAGGCAGCGAGAAAACCGAAGGCAAGCGGCAAGAGCAGCCACAGACGGATTCTTGGCCATGATAGCGACAGCCTGCTAGTCAAGAATTTCGACAAAATCTTCACTCCTTTCCGGCTTTGCATAACGGACAGGCAGTATCCTGGCAAGGACAGCAAAACTCTTCCTGACCCAGTTGTCATAAATATTGCTGGTAACACGCTCGGTATTTGCCTGGTGGATTTCAATGGCTTGTTCTTCAAACGGGAATGCCTGATCTTCGAGCAGCAGGTCGTATTCTTCCCGTTCCTCATCAGACAGGCCGGGCGGGCGGGCCGATGCCATCAGAGCGATACTGAAATCACGGTAAATCTCACCGATGGCAAAGGTTGCTGCGGTACTGACCTCGGCAATGGCGTAATCGGCTGCCTGTTGATAGGCATGCAGGGCTTTTTCCATTAACGCTTTTTTGCGTTTCAGGGATTTCTCCAGGGGCAAACTCAAACGTACTTTGCGAAAGCTTGTGAAGATAGGTTTTGCCAGCGTCAATGAGGCTGCAGCAGCAAGGCTTTGGCTGCGCTCAGTGCGGGCATTGCCAGCTTGCTGATCAGTTTTGATGAGGGCCTCTAGCCAATAATAATAACGGCGCTGGTTAGCCACTGCGAGATTGAGTTCGGCAAGGTTCTGAAGCGCCTCGATGGTGCGTTCGAAATCATCCGGAAATGTCTGCACATACGATTTATAGGCAGCCGCAGCTTGACTGGACTTGCCGCCATCACGGTAGATCCCGGCAGCTTTCCAGAGAGCTTCCTGACGGAGCGGAATATCGCTGTCCTCACGGGCAATACGTTCAAATTCGGCCGCGGCAGCGAGTGTTTGGCCATTTTCAAAATAGGCGCTGGCCAGTTTGATAGTAATCTCGTTCTGTAATGTGTTCCCTGGAAAATGTTTGCGAAAGGCCTTCAGAACACGAATGGCCTGTGGCCATTCGTGGAGGGTCAATAATGTCGTTGCGGCATCAAATTCCGCCGTTGCCACGATGGTACTGGCAGGGGCTGCCGTGGCAATACGCAGGAATTGTGCAGCCGCGGCGGCAAGGTGTCCGCTAGCGCGCAGGTTTTCACCTTCTTTGTAGATGCTTGAGGCGAGGCGTTCAACGATCTGCTGGCGTTGAGGATGAGCTGCTGGCATAACGGCAAGGGCTTGCTGGTAGGCATCTTCCGCTTCGCTGTAACGGGCTGCATCGAAGGCGCTGTGACCAATCACCAACCAGGCAGAACGGCGCAGGGGGGCCGCGGCCTGGGGGCGTAGAGCGAGAAGGCGCCGGGCGACAATGACAGCGGTGACGTTATCAGCCAGGGTGAAATAATCTTCTGCGGCCTTGGTCAATGCCGTTGCAGCTTCAGGGTGTTGTGGGTAACGGTCAGCAAAACGCAGAATACTGGCAAGGTGGCGGCGTTGCCAAAGGGCTGCCGCTGCCGGTTCTGTGATCAAGGCTGCCTGGCGCTGATAGGCAGTGAGTGCAGCGAAGGCAGCGCGGGCACCGTTGTCATGGCGAGGGTAATCGTAGGCTGTTTGCTCATAGGCACGCACGGCCTGGCGGTAACGGTGACTTTCGAAGAGTGCTTCTGCGAGAAGGAAATGTTGTTGTTCTGATGCCGGTCGAGCAGGAAAATTTGCCAGAAAGCGGCGGTACCAATGTATTGCCTGGTCATAATCCGTGCGCACTTTGTTCTTTTGTGCACGCGCATGAAAATGGCTCGCGAGAGTGACCAGCGTTTGCGCAAGAAATTTTACCCTGCTGTCCTCCGGAGAGGCAGAAAAATGCTGCCAATAAGGGCTGCCGAGGTCATAGTTACGTGCGAAATCGATCATCGCCGCCCATGCCTGCTGATTACAATGGCCCTGACG
>JALWQD010000267.1 GCA_026994735.1 Gammaproteobacteria bacterium
CGCCCTGGGCCTGGCGGGCCTGGGGCTGTTGTTGCGCGTCCATCTCTCGTCGGTGCAGGCGCTGCTCTGGCTGGGATTGAGCGCCCTGATCGGGTTCTATATCCTCAGCTATCTCTATGTCCATCTTCCCGATTCAGGACAGCTGGCTCTGGAGAAGGTGCCTGCTGAGTTGCTGGGCCTTCTGGGTGAGCTCGAAGAGGTCATGCGCTTGACGCTTGATGAACAGCGCAAATTGGCCCAGGCTGATGTTCTTCAGGTTATCAATGACCTGCAGGGACAAGGTTATTATCTGCAAATGCCACCCGATCCGGCGGCACTGATCAGCCATAGCTTCGTCAGTTGATTGTGGCTGATGAACAGCGCATTCTGCTTTGCAGTGATCTTGATCGCACCCTGATTCCCAATGGCGCCGCCGAGGAGTCATTGGCAGCGAGGCCGTTGTTGCGTCGTTTGGCAGCCCGCCCGGAGGTCTTGCTCTGTTATGTCAGCGGGCGCCATCAATCATTAATCCGCAGTGCGATAACAACCTATCAACTGCCTGTGCCCGATTTTGCTATTGGTGATGTCGGCGCCAGCCTTTATCGTATACAGGGCGAACAATGGTTGCCTTGTGATTCTTGGCAGCAGGCGATTGCTAGCGATTGGGGCGACATGCAGCGTGGCGATATTGCTGCCTCTTTGGGCGATCTGCCGCAGTTGCGCGCGCAAGAGGCGGACAAGCAGGGGGAATACAAACAGAGTTACTATGTTTCGGTTGATGTTGATCTGCGGCCGTTATTGCAGGCTGTTGAAGAACGTCTCTGCCACCTCGGCATTGCCTATAGCCTGATCAGTAGTCATGATGAAGTGAATGATGTTCATTTGCTTGACGTACTCCCTCAGCGAGCAACGAAGCTGGGAGCCATTCGATTTTTGATGACGGTATTGGGATGCGCTCGTGAGCGCGTCATCTTTGCCGGTGACAGTGGCAATGATTTGCCTGTCCTGAGCAGCGAGTTACAGGCGATTCTGGTTGCCAATGCTGCCGATGATATCCGTGCTGAAGCATTGGCTGCTGTTGCTCATGACACTGCTGCTGGCCATCTCTATCTCGCCCAGGGTGGTTTGCTGGGTATGAATGGCAATTACAGCGCCGGTGTTCTTGAAGGTGTGGTTAATGCTTTTCCAGAAACATTAGCCTGGTTGACGGATGACAGTGAGGAAACCTGACCCCATGAGTTTGCCGGCGATACCGAGACGGACACGCATAAAGATTTGTGGCATTACTCGTTCTGGCGATGCCCTGGCCTTGGCCCGGATGGGCGTGGATGCGTTGGGGTTTGTCTTTTATCGCCCGAGTCCCCGCTTTATAGAGCCAGCTGCGGCAGCAGAGATTATCCGTCAGCTTCCCCCGTTGATGACGATTGTTGGTTTATTTGTTGATGCCGACAAAGACTGGTTGACGCAGGTCCTGGCCGAGGTGCCTATTGATTTGCTGCAATTTCATGGCCATGAATCTGCGCAGGAATGCCAGTCTTTTCAGCGTCCTTATATCAAGGCTTTGCGTATGCGACCGGGCTTCGATGTGGAGGCCGTGGCGCAATCTTATGAGAATGCTCGGGGTTTGTTGCTGGACAGTTATCGATCAGGCGTGCCGGGAGGCACGGGGCAGGTTTTTGACTGGACACAGGTGCCGACTGGTTTGAAAACGCCTATAATTCTTGCCGGAGGCTTGAACCCGGGTAATATTGCCGAAGCCATTGCAAACGTCTCTCCGGAGGCTGTTGATGTGAGTGGCGGCATTGAAAATGCCCCTGGTTGCAAGGACATGGCTGAGGCGGCAGCCTTGCTGGCAGCAGTTGCTGCGGCAGATGAAAAACATAATTCTATTATTGCGGGAGAAGGTGTCAGTGAGTGATGTGCAGCGAATAAGGGAAGGCTGTCAGAATGTGCCCGATGAGGGCGGGCATTTTGGCCCTTATGGCGGGCGTTTTGTCGCCGAGACCTTGATGGCACCGCTGGAAGAGTTGACCGAGGCCTATCATCATTTTCTTCAGGATGAAGCTTTTGTTGCCGAGCTGGATGCTGATCTGGCCGATTTTGTTGGTCGCCCCTCCCCCCTTTATTATGCCCGCAGCTGGAGCGAACAGTTGGCAGGCGCACGAATTTATTTCAAAAGAGAAGATCTGAACCATACTGGCGCGCACAAGATCAACAATACCGTTGGCCAGGCATTGTTGGCAAAACGGATGGGTAAAAAGCGTGTGATTGCTGAGACTGGTGCGGGTCAGCATGGTGTGGCTACAGCAACAGTGGCTGCACGTTTTGGTATGAAATGTGTTGTCTATATGGGGGCTGAGGATATCCAGCGACAGGCGATTAACGTTTATCGTATGCGTCTGCTCGGTGCTGAAGTGGTTCCTGTTGAATCCGGTTCGCGAACACTCAAGGATGCCCTTAACGAGGCGATGAGGGACTGGGTGACCAATATCGATGATACCTTTTATATTATCGGTACGGCTGCGGGGCCGCATCCCTATCCCGCAATGGTGAGAGATTTTCAGGCCGTTATTGGTCGTGAGGCACGGGCACAAATTCTGCGGCAGGCCGGCCGTTTGCCCGATGCTCTGATAGCCTGTGTCGGTGGTGGTTCGAATGCTATCGGTCTCTTTCATCCCTTTATCGATGACGGGGATGTCCGGATGTTTGGTGTCGAAGCGGCAGGTGATGGTCTTGAGACAGGGCGACATGCGGCACCGTTAGCGACAGGGCGGCCAGGTGTTTTACACGGAAACCGGACTTACCTGATGAGCGATGATAATGGCCAGATCATTGAAACCCACTCGGTTTCAGCCGGGCTTGATTATCCCGGTGTTGGCCCTGAGCATTCCTGGTTGAAGGATATCGGTCGTGTTGAGTATGTGGCGATTGATAATCAGCAGGCATTAGCAGCCTTCCATGCGGTGACGCGTTGTGAAGGTATTATGCCTGCCCTGGAGTCGAGTCATGCATTAGCGTATTGCGCCCAGCTCGCTGCGACGATGACTCAGGAAGAAATAATTGTTGTCAATCTCTCTGGTCGTGGTGACAAGGATATTCATACCGTTGCGGCAATTGATGGGTGGCAACTATGAGTCGTTTGCGGAAGCGTTTCGAAAACCTTTGTGCCAGGCGCCGGAAGGCATTGATTCCTTTCGTGACCGCGGGTGACCCTGAGCCGTCTGTGACTGTTCCGCTGATGCATGCCATGGTTGCTGCAGGCGCAGACATTCTTGAAATTGGCGTGCCTTTTTCCGACCCGATGGCTGAAGGCCCAGTGATTCAAAGAGCCTGTGAACGCGCCCTGGTGCATGGCACGAGCCTGCGTGATGTGGTGGCCATGATCGCGGCATTCAGGGTGCAAGATACAGAGACGCCGGTTGTCCTGATGGGGTACCTGAACCCGATCGAAATTATGGGCTATGCTGACTTTGCCCATGCTGCTGCCGCTGCCGGTATTGATGGCGTGATTACTGTTGATCTGCCACCCGAAGACGCGGACGATTACATTTGCGCGTTACGTAAAGAGGATATCGATACGATTTTCCTTGCTGCACCGACAACCTCGGATGCACGTTTGGCCAAACTCGCGCGTCATGCCCGGGGTTTTGTCTATTACGTTTCACTGAAAGGTGTTACCGGGGCAGCAAGTCTGGCGCCAACCGAGGTCGGGGAACGAGTCGGAGAAATCAAAGCCCAGGTTGATTTGCCGGTGGTTGTGGGTTTTGGTATACGTGATGCGGCGACAGCAGCCCATTTATCAAGTATCGCCGATGGTGTTGTTGTTGGCAGCCGGCTGGTGCAAATTGTGGCCGAGAATGAGGCCCATGTGGAGAATATTGCTATCCAGATTGGCGTGCAGCTAAAGGCTATGCGTGAGGCGATGGACAGGCTTCAAACGGCTGATGCGGGTTGATTCTTCTCGGTCAACTACCCGATGATCGAAGTTCATGCTGAGCACTTAATAGAAGAGATGATGACAAGGTGAAAGGACATGAGTTGGTTTGAAAAATTATTACCGTCGAAGATCCGCACCGATGCTGGCAACAAAAAATCCATTCCTGAAGGGGTTTGGGTAAAATGCCAGGGTTGTCAGATGCCTCTCTACCGGGTGGAGCTGGAACGTAATCT
>JALWQD010000268.1 GCA_026994735.1 Gammaproteobacteria bacterium
GCCTGTTGAACCTTCCAGACGGTTCATCCCCGCGGGTGCGGGGAACTCAGAATGACGGGTAGTTTCGGTTCTTTGCGCGGCGGTTCATCCCCGCGGGTGCGGGGAACTCATGGATTATTTTATTGGCGTCATGGTCGCCCTCGGTTCATCCCCGCGGGTGCGGGGAACTCACGCGAAATCGCGCGGCGGCTAAGCCAATGCGCTGCGCGCTGGGTAACGATGGCCTACGGCCATAGAGGTAACTAAAGCCGTGAAAGTTCCTGCCAGCCGTCTGCGCCATGAATTAAGCGGCGCGGGTGCGCCGATAGTCGCGGCCTCATCGCAACAGCGGCTTGCGCCGCGTGCTCTGAGAGCCGCGCCAATCCTTCTTCCTCGGCGTCTTTACACATGGCCGGAGTCACTGGCACATCAGAAAAATAAGTACCACCACAACCGATAAAAACTTGCTGGGGCTTTGGTTTCGGATGGAAGTCATCCAGCGGGCCAAGCTTGGCTATCTCTGCCTCAACTCCTGACAACTTGGTTTGCTTGACAGGACTTGAAAAAGCCTCAACTGGCGAAACCGTCACAGATTTTGAAGCCGCCGAAAACTGAACGGGCTTTGGTGGCGATAGGGAAGGATGGGACACTTCAGCGGCTTTTTCCTTGGCAAGCCCGGCAACAATATTGCCCGTAGTGAAATGCTTATAAACAGCATAGGCAGCAACTGGAGCAGCCAAAGCAGCACAAACACATGCGGCAGCAAGCGCCCAAACCTTGCCCGGCATGCGACGCTTCGGAACCTCTGCGCCATCCTCAACCGTTTTATATTTATCGGTCGGGCCAGGCCGATACGTCTCAACCTCCATCGGCATATCACCCTTGCGAGGAATCCCAATATAATGAATCGCCCTGGATATACTCGACCCCGCCACGGGTTCGATCTTGATGGTTTTTTCAACAAGCCCCTGCCACTTGCGCGGAATCGCCGCAACGCTTTGAGTTATCCAGTAATAATCACGCCCTTGATGCCCGTGCGTAGTGAAATGCTGAAACATCAGCCCTTTATTATCGCGGGCGCTGAAGTACTGAACTTCATCGAGAATCAGCGTCGAATTGTCATACTTGCGATCGGTGAAATCATCCTGAAAATCAATAGTAACGTCCGCATCAACATGCCCACGAATATTAGAAATCAACCGAAACTTTTTACCCTTCGCCTGAGCAGCTTTCTGGAGTCGCGGCACAAGCTTCGTTGCCATGTAATACGACTTTCCGGAGCGAGGCTTGCCGACGATAAGATAAATCACAACCCGACCTTCAACAGCATGAGAAGCGGCGAAGCGAAAAACATCACCACGCGAATCGTCAGCGCAGACGCTACGCCCGTAGATATACCACCGAGCAGAGCCGTAACGCCGAATTGCGTCAGCCAGTACTGAGCGCCAGCAGGTAGGGCCATTGCCGGCAATGAGCCGATAGCGTTAAAGAATCCAGTCAAAGCGTCGAGCATATCAGCCCCTCATTATCGCTGAGAGAGTCAGCGAAAAAGCAACCAAAGTACCCATAACGCCCATGAGCGCTTGCATGTACGGAAACACGCCCATCGATGCGAACTCAGCCGTCAAATCAGATTGATACATAACTGAACCATCCGGACCATGCAATGTCAGCACCGGAGGCGGAGCCGCGCCAGAAGTCATGCCAGAAAAGAGACTGTCAACCTTACCCTTGATTTCTTTGACTTTGGCATCAGAAGCGGCTTTATCCGTCGCATTTTTCGCCTGCTGTGCAGCAATAGCCGCATCACGGGTGGATTTATGCTGAGAATCAGCACGACGTTGCCACTCCTCTGGAGACAAACCAGACAAAGCACCAGTGCCGGAGCCTGTGCCGGAACCTGTGCCGGAACCTGTGCCGGAGCCTGTGCCGGAACCTGTGCCGGAGCCTGTGCCGGAACCTGTGCCGGAGCCTGTGCCTCCACCACCAGAAGCAGTGGGGCCAGTAGGGGGCTGGCCATCAATTAGCAACTGATTGTTGGCGTCGATAGTAGCGACATGCTTGACCCCATTGGAATCAGTCCAACTTCCTGCATTCTGGATAACGCCGCCGACGTAATAATTGCCTGCTGCATCGACAGTAACATTTTTAACGCTGCCGTAATCCATACCCGCTTGCGCTGATGGAGTACCCATTGCAGTAACAGCGCCAGCCAACAAACCAAAACGTGTCTGCCCATCAGGACTAACCGAAGCAGAAGACGCAATAGATTGTATATCGACTACAAACTGAGTGGCATCAGGAGGATTAGTCAAAGCATCAGCCGGCAAGGAAACCTCAGATTGTAAAGACGGCGGCACAGTAGAAGCTTGACAACGTAATGTAGTACTACCGCGAACGGGCGAAGTAGTACCCGGATTAGTAAACTGAAGAATGTACGTATGGAAAGACGGTTGATCGATCCAGGGCAACATATGCATCGGAGTCCCCCAATAAGTAGGACGGTGGGACTCTGCATAAGCTTTAGCTTGAGACAAAGGTATAAGCTTTCCGGGGTTTTGAGTATCTGGGCACATATCTTCGGACTGTTTTAGCTTAATATTAAATCTCAAAGCAGAACCAATAGCCCCAATAACTATTGTAGATGCAGCAAACGAAACAAGCCATTTTTTACCAGACTGACCCGGAATCTCCATACGTGTATTGCCGTTAATAGCAAGCTGACCAGCGGGATTAATCAGACGAGCAGCACCAGCAGCGGCAAACTGACCAACGGCAATCTCTAAAGCAGTTTCCGCAACAGGAAGAAGCAACGGCACAATTGCGTTAGCCGTGTACGAATAAATAAACATTGAAAAGACAAGCCCAAAAGCGACAAGCTTGCGATTAATACCCGCACCTGTGCCCAGCAGACAGCGAAACCTGCCGCGAAAAAGAGGGCGACCATAACGCCGATAAAATAATCCATCATTATCATTGGATGACCTCCCCAAAATAAGAAGGGGCCGAAGCCCCTTCATCAAAAGCCCGCGAAATTAGCCGCGCGGAACCAGCTTGAGCAGACGTCGAACAACGAAGCCCGCAATGACGAACAGCGCAACAGCGCCAGCGACCGACGCGGCATCAGTAGCAAAAGTGCCAGCCTGCGTTGTCAGTTCAGTGGTAAGTGCAGTTCCCATGATAGCATTCCTCCTTATAGATTTTAGTGCATTAACCCACGCAAAAAGCGTAGAAGGTGTGCTGGCATAAACGCAGCGACCCAGCCCGTCAGGAAAGCGCCAACCAAAAACGGCGCGACCTGAGCAAAAGCGGCAACGACACTGGCTTCATTCAACACATAAGTTTGACCCATCAGAATAAGCCCAACTCGGCGGCCTCTTCAATCTGAATCTGACCGTCGATGCGAGCTATAGCGGAGCAGTAATCTGCATGGCGTTGTTCGTAATCTTCCGTTGAAACAACACCATCCATGTATGCCGTATGAAGCAAGCAAAGAGCAGATTCAACCTTGCCGCGCTCTTCCAACAATTCCGGAGTATTCGGGCCTTGATACATCAGAACGGCGCCTGTGCAGCATGTTCCATCCAGTCGAGCAGATAAGCGCCGCCGCTGAAAGCTGCAATAACAGTAACTACAGCAAGGGCCGTCATAAAACCGCCCCCTGAATATCCTTAATCAAATCAGGCAATTCATCAGGTAAAACAAAAGAAGCCGTATTTGGAACCTCAGTTATGTGACAACACGAATGACACCAAAGCCTGACAAAAAAACCACTACACCCCGGAGCAATTTCAAGCGAAACCGAAAAACGTCTATGGTTCCCACAATTAGGACACTTGATCTTCTCACCGGGCAGAACACCCCCAATAGATGCCACCCCCATCAGGCGTCACCACACTGGACAGACACAATCCGGAAACCACCGGAACCCATGAGCTGGATACCGATCTTACAATCGCGCGGAAATTTGCTTGACGCGCCGCCTATGAAGTCGTCGGGGTCGAGTAGGGCAGTGTGCGCCGTGAAACCCTCGCTAGGCTTGTCACTTTTCATAAGTAGATGAACATTCATGTACCAGTTGCCCGGATTCTTTTTTGACTCAAAGGGCTTTGACGCCCCAACTAATTGACCTTGTACCAGCATTGTTTACACTCCTTTAGTTC
>JALWQD010000269.1 GCA_026994735.1 Gammaproteobacteria bacterium
GTTGACGAGACTGAAATAGTTGCTGAAAGCACGGACGATATGGGTCAGGGTCGTATGATCTGTCTTATTGATCAGGCGTGTTAATTGTTCTCGTTTGCTGCTTGAATCTTCCTTGTGCAATTCAATGTAACCCTTGCGCAAGGCCTCGACGGCGACAAAGATTCGGCCGCCTGCCTGTGAGCGCAGGACATTGCCGAGCAAGGTTCCTAATAGTTTGACGCGGGCACGCAGTTTTTTATCGTTCATGATTCTCGTTCAGTTCGTTGGGCGAGGTGAGTGCCGGTTTAATGGCTTAACTCGTAGGCAATCCGGTATAGATCGAGATAGCGGCGGGCACTGCTGTTCCAGCTGAAATCCACAGCCATTGCCTGGGCCACCAGTTCGCGCCAGACATTTTTCTGGCGGTAACATTCCAGGGCCCGGAAGACGGCGGCGCGGAGATCCGAGGCATTGGCCTCATCAAAGACAAAGCCATTGGCAGTATGATTTGCCTGACTGATGGGTGTCAGGTCAACAACGGTATCAGCCAGCCCTCCGGTGCGATGGACAACAGGGATTGTGCCATAACGCAGACTGTAAATCTGGTTCAGGCCGCAAGGCTCATAACGTGAGGGCATCAAAAAGATATCAGCACCGGCCTCAATGCGGTGTGACAGGGCTTCGTCATAGCCAATCTGCAAACCTATTTTTCCAGGGTAGCTGGCGCTGGCATCGCGCAGGCCCTGCTCGATTTTTTTATCACCACTGCCAAGGATCACCAGTTGGACATTCTTTTTCATAATACCGGGCAAGGCTTCAAGCAAGAGATCAAAACCTTTTTGTTCGGCCAGTCGGGAGATCATGCCAATGACAGCAGTTCGCGGTTTTTTTGCCAGCGCGAATGCCGTTTGCAGGGCGGCCTTGTTTTGCGCCTTGCCTGCTAATTTGTTGGCATCGTAGGGATGTTCGATATAAGGGTCTTTGAGTGGGTTCCAGGCCTCATAGTCGGCGCCATTGAGGATGCCGAGAAGACGATCCTGGCGGTGTCTGAGCAATGCCTCAAGGCCGCAGCCAAAGTCGGGTGTCTGGATTTCCCGCGCATAGGTCGGGCTGACAGTACTGAGCATGTCAGCAAATACCAGCCCCCCTTTAATCATGCTCAGTTGATCGTGAAATTCCAGTGCATGCATCGACCAGAAATTTTCGGTCAGCTGCAATTCAGCAAAGGTTGAGGCCGGGTATAGCCCCTGATAGGCAAGGTTATGGATTGTAAAGACTGTTCCCGGGCGTTCTCCATGCTGGCTCAGGAGGGCGGCAGCCAGCCCGGTTTGCCAATCATTGCAGTGGACAATATCGGGTTGCCAATCGGGCACAATTTGAGCGCAGGCAATGGCTTCGATGGCACGGCAGAAGGCCGTAAAACGTTGCGCATTATCGCTCCAGTCAAGGCCGTTGGCATCGTGATAAGGACCGCCTTCTCGATCAAACAGAGAGGGAATATCAACGAGCCAGGTGAGTACGGTGGTGCCGGGTAGCTGGCCTTCAAGCAGGCGCACAGGCTCGTTAACATTGGGCAGTTCGAAATGGGCGATGGGTTTCCAGTCACGACAGCTGTCGAGTACCGTGCGGTAGGCGGGGAGGATGATTCGGACATCCTTGTCGAGCGCATTCAGTGCCGCAGGTAGACTGCCTGAAACATCAGCAAGTCCGCCCGTCTTGATCAGGGGATGAGCCTCGCTGGTTGCGAAAAGAATTTTTTCGATGGCCATAATGGAGACGAATGAGCGTTAAGTTGCAGATAAATGCCACCTAAAAGCGCTGCTTATCGTGCGGTATTCCCCCCGGTTTTTCTGTGACGGAGCAGTTACTGGCCTGATTGGCTGGATAAAAAATGACGCCTCTCCACGTCAGGCTAATCCGAAATGACAATCAGGCCGCTAAGATAGTCGGAATCTCAGCACACGATAATAGCTGATTTGTTAGCTTGATGACTAGCTGGTTGCTGCATATGACTTGTGATGGTGGGGGCATCGGGGTATAAACGCAGTCACATCAGATAACAGCTCAGTGGCGCTCAAAAGGCGTAGTTTCCGTGTGGTTGTGGCCGTATCCATGGCGGGGAAACGGCACACTGTTTCCGTAAGAATTTAACGTGAGGAATGTTTTGAAATGAAGCTTGCAATGGTTGGCCTGGGGAAAATGGGCGGCAATATGGTTCGACGTTTATGCCAGGGGGGCATCGAGGTTATCGGTATCGATTCCAATGCCGAAGTGCGCAAGCAATTAGCTCAGGAGACGGGGATGGGCATGGCGCCGACAGTTGCCGCTGCGGTCAAAAAACTCGAAGGCCCACGTGTTTTCTGGGTCATGCTGCCCAGTGGCAAGCCAACCGAGAAAGTCATCAAGGAACTGGAGAGGCGCCTCGAGTTTGGCGATATCGTTATTGATGGCGGTAATTCAAATTACAAGGATAGCCAGCGTCGCAGTGCGATTCTGGCCCAGTCCGGGATAGGTTTTATTGATGTCGGGACGTCCGGCGGTGTCTGGGGGCTGGCAAATGGTTATTGCATGATGGCCGGTGGTGAACAGCGGCATATTGATGTTGTTGAGCCCATTTTGAAAGTATTGGCACCTGCTGCCGACAAGGGCTGGGCACATGTCGGCCCCGCTGGTGCAGGCCACTTTACCAAAATGGTCCATAACGGTATCGAGTATGGCCTGATGCAGGCGTATGCCGAAGGCTTTGATTTGATGCGCTCAAAGCGTGAATTTAATCTCGACATGGCTCAGGTTGCCGAAGTCTGGCGGCACGGTTCCGTTGTTCAGAGCTGGTTGCTTGATTTGACAGCCGAGGCATTGTCCGAGAACAAGGAGTTGACAGATGTGGCACCTTTTGTGCCGGATTCCGGTGAAGGCCGCTGGACAGTGACTGAGTCGATCGATCAGGGTGTCCCTCTGCCGGTTATCAGTCTTGCGCTGCAGATGCGTTTTGCCAGTCAGGATGCGGAAGGATATAGCAATAAGATGTTGTCAGTGATGCGGAATGCCTTTGGTGGGCATGCGATTAAGGAGGCTAACGGAGAAACGTAATGGAACCTTGTACTCTGGTGATCTTCGGCGCAACAGGTAATCTGTCGCGGCTAAAATTGATGCCGGCGCTGTTTTCCCTGCATTGTGAGGCTCGGTTGCCCGAGCAGGCTGTGATTCTGGCCTTTGGACGCCGGCCCTGGGATCGGGATCGCTGGATTGAAGAAGTGCGTGGCATGCTCGACGAGAAATATGACAACGCTGTCGATGATGCCGCATTTGCCGCATTTAGCGAACGCCTGCATTATTTTGAAGGCAATCTTGCTGAAGGCGAGACTTTCAATGCGCTTGCACAACGCTTGCATGATCGTCAGGTTTTCCCTGCCAACATTGTCTTTTACCTGTCGATTCGTCCGGCTGAATTCTCCGAGGTTGTCGCTCACCTTGGCGAGAGTGGTTTGCTGCGCCAGAATGAAGGTTGGCGACGAGCCGTCATCGAAAAGCCTTTTGGCTATGACCTGCTCAGTTCGCAGACGTTGCAGAAGGCACTCTTGCAGCATCTGGAAGAGCGCCAGCTTTATCGTATTGATCATTATCTTGGCAAGGGCACAGTGCAGAATATTCTTGCCTTTCGCTTCGCGAATCTATTACTGGAGCCGCTCTGGAACCGGAATTACATCGATCATATCCAGATTACACATTCTGAAACCCATGGCTTGAACGGGCGCGCTGATTACTATGAAGGTGCCGGTGCCCTGCGCGACATGCTGCAGAGCCATCTGATGCAACTACTGACCCTGGTAGCGATGGAACCACCCGCACTGATGGATGCCGAATCGCTGCGGGACGAGAAGGTTAAGGTGCTGAAATCGATTCGTCCGATCACACACAGCGCCGTCCATGCGCACGCATTTCGTGGCCAGTATGCCGGTGGTTCGATTCATGACAAGGCTGTCCCCGGTTATCTTGAAGAAGACGGTGTCGAAGCAAAGAGTGTTACCGAGACCTATGCGGCGACAAAACTTTATATCGATAACTGGCGCTGGCGCGGGGTGCCCTTTTATCTGCGTACCGGCAAGCGCATGGCTGAGGCCAGTTCGGCCGTCTGTGTTCGTTTCAAGGAGCCGCCGCACCA
>JALWQD010000270.1:0-842 GCA_026994735.1 Gammaproteobacteria bacterium
TATCGCAAGGGGCTGCGCACTTCGCCCCGCATAAAGCGCCCCTCTAGCCAAGTGGGAATGAATAACATCTGGTTGAAAGCTCCTGATTTGGCCTTTCATCTTGCGCATGGCCAAAAGATCCCAGTTTCCGGCAACCCGGAGAGCAGATACAGCGATGGCAGCATGCCCGGCAAGCTGATCCCGGCCCTGAAAATCGGGCTGGCAGATCGCCTGTACCGAAACACCGCTCTCAGCTAACGACAGACAGAGATCGACGAACAGACGCTCTGCTCCGCCAAACCCCGACGACAACATCACCTGGGTGACTCTCAGAGTCATTCAGTTTTCAACTCGTACGACCATCTCTAACTCAAAGGATCTCGGCATTAAGGATATCAAGCGATTGAGGTTGAATGTATTATAGCCACTATCCAGCCCCTCTCCAACCAAGATGACACACCATGGAAAAACTTTCCGTATTTATCACCACCTTCAACAATGCCTCGACCCTCCGCCTCTGTCTTGACAGTGTCAAATGGGCCAGTGAGATTATCATCGTGGACTCATTCAGTAGTGACGAAACACTGACAATCGCTGAATCATACCCAAACTGCAAGATATTTCAGCATCAATTCCTTGGCTATGGCGCACAAAAACAACTGGCTCTGGAAAAGACCCATCATCTCTGGGTTTTATTGCTTGATGCTGACGAGGCCCTGACAAATGAAGCGCAGGCAGAGATCCAGACACTGCTGCAGCGATCACCAACAGCTGCCGGCTATACGTTACCCAGACTGGAACAGATGTTCTGGCAAATGTGTGACAGACGCACTCGATTGAATCACTTTCTCCGCCTCTTCCGC
>JALWQD010000270.1:852-4125 GCA_026994735.1 Gammaproteobacteria bacterium
TCCGACGTGACTGTGGGCAGATGGGCGATATGCCGGTACATGCGGCTCCCGAAGTAGAGGGCGTGATCGAACGTTTACAGCACCCCTTTTACCATTTCGGTGAAATCGACATTCATACCAAGGTCGAAAAAATCAACAATTACTCCAGTGGCCTGGTGCCTGACAAGGTTGCTAAAGGGTGCCGCCACGTTGGTCTGACGATGATTCTCTACCCGCCTCTTTATTTTTTCAAAACCTACATTCTCAAGCGCAATTTTTTCAATGGCTGGGCAGGATTTATCACTTCCGTCACGGCGGCCTATTACGTCTTCCTCAAATATGCCAAGGTTCATGAACACTTTCAGGATCGTTCCGAGCTCCCTGTCGATGTGCCCCGTCGAGAGCATGGCCCGAGTTAAACGTTCACGGCCCAAGCAATACTCCTAATAAGGAGCAGACTCGCCGCTAGCGGTGCTCTTGAAGCGTCGGTGTACCCAGAGATATTGCTCAGGTGCCTGGCGAATCTGCTTTTCCAGAACAGCCATTAGACGACGTGTATCAGTCACCTCATTGCTGCCAGGAAAATCTGTCAGGGCAGGTGAAAAAGTCAAACGATAGCCACGACCATCCGACAAACGTTGCGGCAACATTGGCACCACAGCGGCACCGGTACGCGCACAGATATGAGTTGTCGCCGTCGTCGTCGATGCAGGATGACCAAAAAAGTCCACGAATGTGCTCAGGCGGCCGTGGTAATCCTGATCAGGCAAGTAATAGAGGGGATGATTACTGCGCAAGGTCTTGAGCAAAAAACGCATATTGTCATTGGCGACGATGGCATCGACAATACGCTCATGGGCACGTCGCTGGATCTCATACATCAGGGGATTATTGTGTCGACGAAAACTGACGCGTAGCGACGGCAGCTGCAACGATAACAAGCGCACCGCCAACTCAATATCGGTAAAATGGCCGACACAGATGATCACGCCCTTACCTTTTGCCAAGGCCGCATCCAGGTACTCCTGCCCCTGAATTTCCACCATTGTTTGTAATCGTTCTGAGCGTCCCCACCAGCAAAGCGCTATCTCGACAACACTGATTCCGAGGGAGATAAAATGATCTTGCAGTAATTGCTGACGCGCCAGCCCATCGAGTTCGGGGAAACATATTTCGAGATTTATTCGTGCCACTTCGCGACGACGACCGGCAAGACGTATCAACGCCCTGCCCAGCAACTTACCAACAGCCAATTGCCAACGGTACGGGAACAGAACCAGCAGGCGCATCATCGCCAGCGCCAACCATAATGGCCAATAATTGGCACTGACAAAACGCCACCAGGGAAACATCCTATGCACTCACAAACCACCCTCTAAACGATCCGGAACCCTCGCATGATACCTCAGCCAGAAAGCCGGAACACGTCAACCAGAAACAATCAACCGCAGACATATTTGACAGCAAAAGCGCATAACTTGTATAAGAACCGATCATTTCTATTTTAAGCATGAACAGCAGCGAATGCACTTCCACTTTCCCCCCGGAGTAAGGTTATGACGGATGTTCACAGCATTAAAGCATCATTGCTTCATTCGCTCGCACAACGCCAGGAAGAGAATACCCCCTACCGTCACTGGCAATTACAGGATTTGATCCCAGAAACAGCCGGCGATGCCATTGCCGCGCTCCCATTCCCTATCGCACGCATTAAAGACACTGCGGGCAAACGAGAAACACATAACGCCTCACGCAACTTCTTTTCAGTCCGCAACCGAGCCGATCACCCCGTCGTCGAGCAGGTCAGCCAGGCCTTCCAGGCCAGGGACATCGTCCAGGCACTGGAAGAAACCTTTGCCATTGAACTCAAGGGCAACTATCTGCGCATCGAACATTGCCAGGATATTGGTGATTTCTGGCTCGAACCTCATACCGACATCGGCGCAAAAAAATTCACCTTGCTGATCGGTTATACCCGCGCACCAGAAGCCGCTGCCTGGGGCACCTCAATTTATTATCATCGCGACCGTTTTTATGGTAATGCTCCTTTCGGCTTCAACAAAGGACTCGTTTTTATCCCCAGCAAGCATACCTGGCATGGCTTTGAAAAGCGTACAATCAGTAGCACCCGTACCTCAATCATCGTCAATTATGTCACCCCAGACTGGCGCAACCGCCATGAACTGTCATTCCCAGACCAACCCGTTCAGTAAATATTGTGTCTACGGGCCGGTGCTGGACACTGACAACCGGAGAAGTTGGCATGGCCAACCAGGCCATCGGCCTCGCCGAAGCGGTTGGCATGGCCTCTATACACAAGACTGCCAGCCCGAAAGTCCCTTGGCGCTGGTTACCGGGCAATCTCTGCCCTGCAGTTCTTGATCTTGGACTCGCCAGCAACAGCGACCCGCTATCGCCGCCATGGCCGGACCTGCTCATCTGCTGCGGCCGGCGAAGCAGTAGCCTGTCACTTGCCATTCGCCGCCAGAGTCGGGGCAAGACATTCACGGTTCAAATCCAGGATCCACAAATAAGTCCACGGCATTTTGATATGGTCGTACCAATGCAACACGATGGACTCAACGGCGACAATGTTTACCCGGTACTCACGGCGCTCCACCGCGTCACGCCACAACGCCTGCAACAGGCACGGGAACACTTTGCCTCGAAGCTCCTCGGCATAGAGCCACAGCAAACACGTATTGCTGTCTTGATTGGCGGCAACAGCAGACGACACCGGCTGGATGAAAATACCTGCAGAAAACTTGCCCAGCAATTACTCTCACTCCATCACAATATGGGCGCTCAACTGCTGGTCACAGCATCCAGACGAACAGGTACGGCAAATATCGCTCTACTCAAAGGAATTTTTGCCCAAGCAAATGCCTACTTTTGGTCAGGGGAAGGTGAAAACCCCTATCTTGGCATCCTTGCTCTGGCCGATTATATCCTGGTTACTGAAGATTCCGTTTCAATGGTTTCTGAGGCCTGCGCAACAGGCAAACCGGTCTACACGATAGCCATGCAAGGCAAGGGAGGCGGACGTATTGCCACGTTTCACGAGCAGCTCCGCCAACAGGGCATGACACGCCCTTTCGCCGGAGAATTGCAAAGCTGGCATTATCCACCCTGTAATGAGACCAGCCGTATTGCCCGCCTTGTCGACGGGCAACTCGCTGCGCGAAGTGTCTAGCCGATGCTGCGCAGGCTTTATACGGTCTTCTTTTACCTTTTACTACCCACCATCATTCTGCGCCTGTTCTGGCGTAGTCTGCGAACACCAGCCTATCGTCA
>JALWQD010000271.1 GCA_026994735.1 Gammaproteobacteria bacterium
CATCTGCTGCGACGAAGTGGTGTTACGGTTTGAGTTCATGCCGCGGCATGATAGGCATTTCATGGTAGTCTGGCTGCAATAACGGCTCGCCTGTGTTACGGGTCTCGGCAATTGTCAGGGCGCGAAAGTCCCAGAGTTTTTTGTCCATCAGCTGGCTGGGTTGAATGCTGCCCAGGGCATGGAGCATATTGCTCGGGATTTTGTTATTGTCTGCCGCCAATGAGGCAATAAGCGCCTTCACTTTCTGGCGAGCGAGATTTTCCTGTGATCCGCAAAGATTACAGGGAATGATTGGATACTCCATCCGTTTGGCATAGGCCGCGATGTCGCTTTCCTGGCAATAAGCCAGTGGCCGAATGACAATTTGCTTGCCGCTGTCAGTGAGTAACTTGGGCGGCATGGAACGAATGACCCCGCTGTAAAGTATCGACATCATCAAGGTTTCAATCAGGTCATCCCGGTGATGGCCAAGCGCGACTTTGTTGAAACCATTCTCCTCGGCATAACGGTAGATGTTGCCCCGTCGCAGGCGAGCACAGAGAGAACAGTAGGTTTTGCCCTCGGGAATTTTGTCGGTGACGACTTTGTAGGTATTGCGGCGCTCGATTTCAAAGGGGATCTTGCGTTGTCTGAGCCACTGGCGTAGTTGGCTATCATCCCAGCCGGGCTGGGATTGATCGAGGGTATAGGCAAAAATACTGAAACGGCCATTAGCGCGGCGGCTCATTTTGTCGAGTAGTGTCAGTAGGGTGTAGGAATCTTTGCCGCCGGAAAGGCAAACCAGAACACGGTCACCGCTAGCGATCATGTCGTAATCGGCGATGGCCTTGCGCGTATAGTGGAGCAGTTTTTTTTCAAGTTTGGCCGGCATCGTACTGTCCTGAATAATAAGGATGGCCATTATAGCTGATCGGTGGCCGCGGATGTTGTCGCTTTGCAGGAGAGTTTTTGTGCCTGCTATGTGATGGCTTACGACAAGAGATGCTTGCGTTACAATAATTACCAGCAACCGGAATTTCTGCCGGTGACGACGATATCGAGGAGGAAAGATGGCGGAAAAATTGAATCGCTACAGTGCCAGAATTACCCAGCCCAAGGCGCAGGGAGCATCGCAGGCAATGTTGATCGGGACCGGCTTAAGTCGCGATGATCTGAACAAGCCCGAGGTAGGCATTGCCAGCGTTTGGTGGGAAGGAAATACCTGCAATATGCATCTCAACGATCTCGCTGCCGAGGTCAAAAAAGGTGTTGTTGAGGCCGGGATGGTCGGCATGCGCTTCAATACTATCGGTGTCAGCGATGGTATTTCGATGGGCACCGAGGGTATGAGTTATTCTCTCCAGTCACGCGACATCATAGCCGACTCGATCGAGACGGTGATGGGCGGGCAATGGTATGACGCTAATATTGCCATCCCCGGTTGCGATAAGAATATGCCCGGTTGCATGATTGCTATGGCGCGAGTTAACCGGCCGGCGTTGATGGTCTATGGTGGCACGATTCGTCCGGGTCATCGTGGCGAACAGGTACTTGATATTGTCTCTGCATTCCAGAGTTATGGTGAGTTTATCAGTGGCCGGATTGATGAGCAGACGCGTGAAGATATTGTCGAAAATGCCTGTCCGGGAGCGGGTGCCTGTGGCGGTATGTATACCGCCAATACCATGGCTTCAGCGATAGAAGCTCTCGGCATGTCGCTGCCTTACAGTGCCTCCATGCCGGCGACCGAAGCGGGCAAGATCGACGAATGTCATCGCGCGGGCCATGCTATTCAGGTATTGCTGGAGCGTGACATCAAACCGCGAGATATCATGACCCGGGCGGCATTCGAGAATGCCATGGTTGTGGTTATGGCGCTCGGTGGTTCAACCAATGCCGTCCTGCATCTGATTGCTATGGCACGTGCCTGTGATGTCGCGTTGACCATCGATGATTTTCAGGCTGTCAGTGACCGTATTCCCCTGCTGGCCGATCTGAAGCCCAGCGGTCGCTATGTGATGGAAGATTTGCATGCTGTTGGCGGTACGCCGGCAGTGATGAAATATTTGCTTGGCGAAGGTTTGCTCGATGGTAGTTGCATGACGGTGACCGCAAAGACATTGGCTGAAAATTTAGCAGAGTTGCCTGATTTGGCTGTTGGCCAAGAGGTCATTTTACCACTGACAGCGCCGATTAAGGCGAGCGGTCACATCCGTATTTTACGTGGAAATCTTGCGCCTGGTGGTGCTGTTGCCAAGATTACCGGTAAAGAGGGTGATCACTTTGCTGGCCCGGCGCGTGTCTTTGATGCGGAAGAGGCAATGCTTGCCGCCCTTGAAGAAGGAAAGATTAACAAGGGGGACGTTGTCGTCATTCGTTACGAAGGTCCCAAGGGTGGACCAGGCATGCCCGAGATGCTGACACCGACCTCGGCGATTATGGGTGCGGGTCTGGGGGCCGATGTCGCCCTGATTACCGATGGCCGTTTCTCCGGCGGGTCGCATGGCTTCATTATTGGTCATGTCGTGCCGGAGGCGCAGGAAGGTGGGCCTATCGCGCTGATTGAGGACGGTGATCAAATTGTCATCGATGCAAGTACTTGCCAGCTGGCTGTTGATGTTTCTGATGAGGAGTTCTCACGCCGTCTGTCAGCTTGGAAAATGCCTGCCTACAAGGCGCATCGGGGTACACTTTATAAATACATCAAGTGTGTTCAGGATGCTTCGCAAGGCTGTGTCACTGACGAGTAAGTAAAAGGGATAAGTAAGGGTGGCAACAAAAAAACGTTCCCGACGACGACAGAAAAAAGATCTTATTGAGCGCTTTCAGGCCGATTATCCAGCGCACATCTTTAATTACGAAAAGCGCTTGCGGCCGCTGTTGGCCTCGGCATTGTTGCGAGCAGGGCTAACGGCGATTGCTTTTTACGGCATTGGTTTTGGCCTCGGGTATTTTTCCTGGTTGCGTGGCATGCTGGTGGATGCCGCATTTTTCAAGCTGGTCTGGATTTTGATGATTCCGGCTACAGTGGCGGCGTTGCTGGTCTGGATATTAATGAAAAATCGCGCTGAATACCCTTTACGCCAGGAAATCAACAGTAGAATGGCCTCCTCGGAGGCGGGGGATTCACCGCTGGGGTGTTTTTTGCCGCTATTCGAAGCGCTTGATCCGAACGATGTCGTTTCCCGGCAAGTGATGAAAAATTTGCGCCAGGGGAATCTGGAGAAGGTGTCGCCGGAAGAATATTGTCAGCTGGTGCTGTCAGTCGAGCGGCTGTTGTCTGATAGTGGCGAACGGGCGCTGTCTTTTGATGTTCTGGATGAGATCGAAAATAACCTTGCCGAGGCTGTCAAGCACTGACATAAGGTTGTATTTGGCTTAGGGGGCGGGTGCCGAGATAACTTTTTTGACGGCTTCGTCAATGACTTCTTCGACGTGATTGTGGAGCTCGATGAGCTGGCTTTCGCCAAGAAAAAAATGGGCATCGACCGAGTGACGAATGTACCAGCTGGGTAGCTTGTTGAGTGCCAGGCAGGCGACGTCTGCAAGTTGTTCATCATCAAGTTCGTATGAACGCGTCATCAGGTGGTCGAGAACAACCCGTTCATAATAATTGCCGATATCGGACAGGTTGTCCAGTGCGGCATTGCTGAGGGGTACCTGTTGGCGCATATCAGAGCCTTGTTATTGTTTGTCATTGTGTCATGAATGTCAGGGTCTATTTTCTCCGCGGCCTTTTCTGACATCATTTCTCATCGCCGGCATAATTTCCGGTCAGGTGATATTCGTAGATGACGGTTTATTGGTCATGTTTTAAGTGTCTCTATGTGACACGGGAGTAGAGTAAAATAACCAGCCAATTCCTGATTGTTGTCCATAATAACGGATAGACAGCAGAAATCATAAGCGTTTCGCCGGCGATTTAAGAAAAGTGCTCTTTGTTTTCCTGCTGCAATTGCCACATTTGTGCGTAGTGGCCCTTTTGGGCGAGCAATTGCAGGTGGTTGCCCTGCTCGATAATGGCCCCCTTCTCAAGAACGAGAATTTGGTCGGCATCAATAATGGTTGACAGTCGGTGGGCAATGACCAGTGTCGTGTGTTCCGCTGCCACCTCCCGCATGGCGGTCAGGATGGCC
>JALWQD010000272.1 GCA_026994735.1 Gammaproteobacteria bacterium
CCGAAATAGCGATGAGCCACTTCGGCAATGGTGGTATTGATTTCAACACAATCACCCTTGATCTCGGTATCAAGGAAAGCAAAATAACGGGCAAAGGCAGCACCACCAAGTCCTGCCAGGAGAACTTTTCCGGGTAATCTCTGGAATAGACGGAAAGCAAGAAAGGCATGATTATGGGCCGATAATAATTTCGCAGGTTGGCGCATGTCGAGGCGTGATTGTTCGATACCGTCAATGCTTAGCCAGCGAAAGGCATGTTCCTGTTTAACCTCGATCAGGCCATAGCGGGTCTGATGCGAAAAAAGGATGGTCGTGCTGATGATGATCAACCTCAAGGCAGCGGATGGTGGACAAACGCGTGTTTTATCTTAGCAGTCTTGTCGCCTGCTGTGGATCTCCAGAAGACCTTTCTGGATGGCTATTTTGACCTTCCTGGCTCGCGCTCGGAAAGGCGATTGCACTTCTTTCACGAATCCGTGAAGATAAGGCCATATTGTCGTCTGTTTGGAGAGAACTTGGATGTCAGATTGTCTGATCGACGTTGAGGTGATACCCGAGTATTTGCCCGAGCAATCCGAGCCGGAGAATAATCGCTACGTCTTTGCCTATCATATTCTGATTGCCAATAAAGGTTCTATGGCCGCGCAGCTGATCAGTCGCCACTGGATTATTACCGATGCCAATGGCGGTATCAACGAGGTGCGTGGTGAAGGTGTGGTCGGTGAGCAGCCCTGGCTGGCGGCCGGTGATGAGCATGAATACAGCAGCTTCTGTATCCTCGAGACCCCGGTCGGTGTCATGCAGGGAAGTTACCAGATGGTTGCTGAAGACGGCAGTGAGTTTGAGGCCGAGATACCGTTGTTTTCGTTGGCCGTGCCGGGGGCGCTGAACTAGTTCTGATAAATCGAGGCAACGCTAATCTGCTCATGAACATGTCTCTTGCGTCTGCAATGCCTGCTTTCTGCGCCGTCTCTTCGCAATAGACCCTATTATGATTACTCCGCACGTTCAACTTGAACAGATTAGCCAGCGGCAATTTCGGCCCGAATGCATCAGGGCTTCCTTCATGATTTTTCGGGAGAAAACGGGCAGATGTTAACGATCAAGGATATTCTCGCACGCAATCATACCTGGTCTGAGCAAGTACGACGAGACGACCCTGATTACTTTTCCCGCGCTGCCGCCGCACAGGCCCCTGAGGTACTCTGGATCGGTTGTTCCGATTCCCGTGTTGGCCCGGATTCGCTCGTCAGCTTGCCGATGGGCTCAATTTTTGTGCATCGCAATATTGCCAATATCTTTGCCACCAACGATCTCAACTGTCTGGCGGTACTCGAATATGCTGTTGATGAATTGCATATTCCCAATATTGTTGTCTGTGGCCATTATCGTTGTGGTGGTATTCATGCGGCGATGCAGCATAGTGGTATCCAGCCGATTGATCTCTGGCTTGATCAGGTACGCTATGTCTATCATCGTCATACACTCGAACTTGATCATCTTGATGAAGAGCAACGCTGGCGCCGTCTGGCTGAGCTCAATGTTGAATCCCAGGTACACAATATTGCCCGTAACACAATTATCCGCGAGGCCTGGCGACGGGGTCAGGAAGTTAATATCATCGGTGTTATTTATGATATTCACGATGGCTTGCTGCATCAGACAGGCGTTCAATTTTCCTCTTATGAGGAATGGCAGGCAACACAGGCCAGAGGTTAATCATGCGTTACCGTATCCTGCCGGTGACTCCTTTTCAGCAAAACTGTACGCTGCTGGTTGATGAGGCAACAGCGCAGGCCGTTATTATTGATCCCGGCGGTGAGAGTGAGCGCTTGCTCGCGGCTGTTGCTGATGAGGGCGTGACACTTGCTGCTATTCTGGTGACACACGGACATCTTGATCATTGCGGTGGTGTCGCGGCGTTGGTTAAAAAGACCGGTTTGCCCGTCTATGGCCCGCATCAAGACGATGCTTTTTGGATCGATGCCCTGGATCAGCAGGCAGAAATGTTTGGCTTTTCCCATGCGGGCCATTTTAAGCCTACACGCTGGTTGACGGGGGGGGATACCGTACGCTTTGGTGAGACCGTGCTGGAGGTTTTGCATTGTCCGGGACACACGCCTGGCCATATTGTTTTTCATGCTCCCGAGGCGAAGCTGTTACAGGTTGGTGACGTCCTTTTTAAAGGTGCGATTGGCCGTAGCGATTTTCCTCGCGGGGATCACGAAACCTTGCTGGCCTCTATTCATCAAAGACTGTTTTCTCTCCCCGATGACGTGCGTTTTATTGCCGGCCATGGGGCCATGTCGACCCTGGGCGAGGAGAAAATGAATAATCCCTTTGTCAATTAACGACATCCTGCTTGCAGAGGGTTTGCTCTCACTTCAATAAGGAATCTTCTGGCCATCAAAGGCAACGAATGCTCCTGGCGGATAGTTGCTGATCTGGTCAATGACCTGGGCCATGCCGCGCACAGATTCCTCGATATCAATGAGGCCGCTTTGATGGGTCATGTCGGTTCTGACCCAGCCAGGGTGCAAGGTGATGACACGTACGCCCTGGCTACTGAGGTCAATGGCCAGCGACTTGCCGATAATGACCAGGGCTGCCTTGGCTGCGCGGTAGGCATAATTGCCGCCGCTGCTATTGTCACCGCTGGAACCCATTTTCGAGCTGAGATTGGCAATCCGCCCCCGTGCCCGGATAACACGACTGCGCAGGGCCTGGCTGGTCATTAATGGACCAACAGCATCGACCATGAAAACCTCTTGCATGGCTTCGGAAGTGATTTGGTCGATGTCCTGACCACTGCTGTCAGGGCCATAGATACCGCCGTTATTGATCAGCAGGTCAATTTTTTCTGGCAGGCCGAGTGCAGTGAGGTCACTTTCTGTATGTTGCTCACAGCTGTCCCAGTAGAAGCGTTGTAATTGGGGCAGGTCAATATCAGCGAGGCCAGCGACAGACTGTCGATGACTGGCCCAGAGAGCGTGTCCCTGAGCGAGATAGTAGTGGACAAAGCCGAGACCGATACCCCTGTTGGCGCCAATGATGACGATATTCATCGCTGCTCTCCATTTGCTGTCAGTGAGGGAGTATAGGAGGCTATTCTCTATTGATTCAAGGGCCGCCTACATGCGCTGAAGATTGCTTGTTGTGTTGGCAACAGCATTTGTTCCGTCCCTGCCGACATGGCTGCGTTTGTTGCGTCTCCCGCAAGGGGACATTGGGAGATATCCTGTTATCAAGGTGCATTTGGCGAAGAGCACGCTCGCATTGAAAAAACGGGCATGTCATCTTTGTGCGGACGTTTGCCGGCAGCAGGCCGCTTGCCCGGTGTGTTGTTAATTGTCAGTTTGCTGGCTGGTTGTTTGCAGATCAGGATAGACTGGTTTTTTCGCTTCCGCTTGGAGGCTGGATGTTGTGGAGGAAAGCGCGTTGAAGAGATTAATGATGGTCTTTGCGGCAGGGTGTTTGGGAGCCTTGGCCAACAGTATTGCCGTTTGGCTGCTGGCTGCGACAGGGGCAATGGCTGCCCAGGGGGTAGCCATTGATCCGCCAGTGACAGCAGCCTGGCTTTATCCGCGCATTGTCTGGGGTGGTCTTTGGGGGATGTTGTTTATTTTGCCCATACTGCGTTCCCGTGTCGTGATGAAGGGGTTTTTGATCAGTTTATTGACGACGGCGGTACAGTTATTTATCGTTTTTCCGCTGAAAGCCAAAAAAGGCATGGCAGGTCTGGATCTGGGTATGCTGACGCCGGCGTTTGTGCTCTTTTTTAATGCCATCTGGGGGCTTGTTACGGCCTTGGCGATCAGGTTGGGAAGACTTTGATATTTGTTCTCGGGTCGAATAGTCTCAAGCCTGGTATTCAGGTACGGCAACGGGACGTTGTATGAAGGTTATTAAGGATTTCTTCGCACGGGAATCGGCTAGCGGCATTTTGTTGATTATAGCAACAGTGCTGGCATTGCTGGCCAGTAATACCCCGTTTTCAGGCGGCTATCAGACTTTTTTACATTTGCCAGTAGGGGTTCGTTTTGGCCCTCTGGCATTAGAAAAGTCGCTTTATCATTGGGTCAATGATGGCC
>JALWQD010000273.1 GCA_026994735.1 Gammaproteobacteria bacterium
CATAAAAAGGTCGCCATTACGGCATGTATGCGGAAGTTTATTACCATTTTAAACGCGATGGTGCGGGATAAAACAGCATGGGGCTGTTAGTCATTTTTTCGAGGGTTGACACCACAGTCGCTTGTTAATTAGCCCGATTCGCTGATAGTAGCGGATTGTTTCCACGTTAACGTTGGCGGCTTTGGCCAGACGACCGATCGTGAGAGATGGCTGTGTCATCTTTGAGTTTTTCATTGAAATAATATCTTTAGCATAACACTTCACACGCAGGTGGTGAATATTTCAGGTAGCTCAGAAGTTAGTTAGCGCACAATAGACAATGATGTACTGCACGGATTTTTTTCGGCGTAGTTCGATACTAAATAAATAGGAGGAGCCGTGTTTATTGTGCTTGAGAAGTAAGTAAGCTGTGCCAGATTCGTGCAGACATGCATGCGGCATTGCGAGATCTGAGATAAACTAATCTTTTGAATTTCAAGACGCTGTGCATAAGTATTGGGTACTTACGATTCATTGAAACCGTTAAGATTGTGTGTTGGATAGTGGTTAATTCAGTCAGATTAAAGCAAAGGAATAAGTGATAATGGCTAAATGTGACTGTGATATTGAGATAAAGGACAAGGGTCAAAGTCGTGTACTTATTTTGTTACTGGTTATTAATGGCGTGATGTTTTTTGCCGAGTTGATCGCCGGTCTTATTGGTGACTCAACAGCCCTGATTGCTGATTCTCTAGATATGCTTGCCGATGCCACTGTCTATACAATCAGCCTCTATGCGGTGGGGAGAAGTCTTCATATTAAGGAGAAGGCGGCCCATATCAGTGGGATTTTTCAGGTTGCATTAGGCCTTGGAGTGTTATTTGACATCGTACGTCGTGCTGTAATAGGCAGTGAACCTGAATCGATCATGATGGTTGCTACCGGCAGCGTAGCACTTGTTGCCAATACAATTTGCCTGTTTCTGATTTATAAACATCGTCAGGGGGAGGTGCATATGCGAGCAAGCTGGATCTTTTCAAAAAACGATGTGATTGCTAATTTAGGTGTGATTGGTGCTGGCCTGTTGATTGCATTTACTGAATCGTCCTATCCCGATCTGATAATTGGCTTACTCATCGCTACCATTGTGATTATAGGGGGTCTGCATATTGTCAAGGATGCTAATCATGAAAAAAATAGTAGAGTGTAGTTACCTTAAACATTACCATCCGGGCTGGCCTATTGGCTCAATCGAGTGGTAGGTGAAAAGCATAATATTGCCGCCCCCTCAGTACTGATTGCTGCTTCGAATTTTTTTGAGCTGGCAGTGGCTACTGCAATCAGCCTGTTCGGTATTCAGTCAGGGGCAGCTTTGGCAACAGTAGTGGGCGTGTTGATCGAAGTGCCCGTTATGTTGCTGGTGGTACGGGTGGTGAATACTAGCAAGCTTTGGTATGAATCAGGAGAGGCAGTGAAACGCAGTATTTGAGTAAATGCAGTTTGTACTTGCTGTGTATCCCCGCCTGTGCAGTCCTGTTTGTAGATTAAAGATAATGAACTTGAGCGCTCACGAGTGAAAACTTCTTGACATGGAGCTGACTCCAGGGTGTACGCTGTATTTACATCAATTCAATGTGAGGCAGTGATGCGTCAATATAGCCAGATAATCATGGGAATACTGCTTTTTTTTGGAAGCAGTGTTGTTTTCGCCCACGATCCGATATTCAGTCCAGGACCGCATGTGCTCTTCAAAGAAGGGATTGAGGTTCATGTTGGAGTGCATCGTGAGAAGGCTGGATCGGACAAAAGTGACGAACTGGGCCTTGAGCTGGCTTACGGCCTGACTGGTGATTGGGCCGCTGGCATTGAATTGCCCTACCTCAGTGCCGAAAATGGCACTAACAAAGCCAATGGAACAGGTGATGCACACCTCTTCACCAAATACCGTTTTTGGCGTAATGACAGCCTCGGTGTTCAGGAAACAGCGGCCGTTTTGCTGAATGTCATACTGGCTAATGGTGATGACAAGGACAATCCTCCGCTCGGCAGTGGTGCCACCGATACGTTGCTGGGTTTTGCCTATGGTTATGAAAGCCTCAAATGGTACCGTTGGACCAGCCTGCGCTATCGGCAAAACGGTGAAAATAATGCAGGGCTGCGTCGAGGAGACAAGTGGTTGCTTGATTTTGTGGTAGGCATTCGCCCTAAACCACCGGTCTACCTTAAAGCGGATACTGTATTGATACTGGAACTCAACGCGGAACAGGGGCAGCGTGCTGAGCACAATGGTACGGCACTCGCTGGCAGCGGGGGGACGCAGTGGTTTATTTCACCCGGGGTTTTCTGGACCCTGCGTAATTTTGCCATCAAGGCCGGGGTGCAGTTACCTATTGTCAGCAATTTGCGTGTTGGGCAAGCCGAATCTGATTATCGGGCCAAACTGGAACTGGAATGGCACTTATAGAAAACAATACAAAAGGAGAAAGACAATGAAAAAAATGATCGTATTGATAATGATGATAGGGTTATGGAGTACGCCGTCTCTGGCGGCTGGAACTCAATACAACCTGCGGGTTGATGGCCTGTCCTGTCCTTTTTGTGCCTACGGCATTGAAAAAAAATTGAAGCGCAGTAAAGGCGTTGAGACGGTAAAAATTGATCTGGAAAAGGGCATGGTGGTGGTACAGGTCAAGGAAGGCATCAGCTTTACGAAGGCACATTTTAAAAAGCTGGTGGATGACGCTGGATTTACCCTGAAGTCGATGACCGAGGCTGCACCATGAAAAAAATAATGGCCTGTGGGGTGCTCTTTGTTGCCAGCTTTCAACTTGCTGCAGCACCCGTGACTTTTAATACTGCATTGCCTGTCAGCAAGGGTGAAGGGGTGGTGCGGGTACAGGCCAAGTATCTCAGTGCAACGGATGATCCCGGCCCCATGAATCGAGACTTAACGGTGAAGGCATTGCCTGTTGTTGGTGTTTGGGGGGTGTCCCCACGCTGGTCTCTGTTTGCCATTGTTCCATTGTTGGATAAAAGCCTCAAGCTGGATACCCCATCGGGACGTATGAAGCGCAGTGTCGATGGTCTGGGTGATGTTACTACGCTGGTTCGTTATACGGCCTATCGAAATGACCAGCCGGGTCGTACCTTTCGCATTGCCCCTTTTGCAGGTATTGAAATGCCCACGGGAAAAGACG
This sequence comes from Gammaproteobacteria bacterium, assembly GCA_026994735.1. Taxonomy (GTDB): domain Bacteria; phylum Pseudomonadota; class Gammaproteobacteria; order SZUA-140; family SZUA-140; genus RI-283. The sequence goes on from JALWQD010000273.1 coordinate 3,177, forward strand.
ATGAGCAGGATGCGTTTGGGCGGCTTCCCGGCGCATTGCAGCTGGGTTCGGGCGCATGGAATCCGTTGCTTGGCGTTGTTATGACAAACCAGTCCTTGAAGCAGGAGTGGGGAGCCTCCGCCAGTATCAAACTGAATAATGAAGCCAATCGTTTTGAGCGGGGGGATGAAGCGCGACTGGATCTTTCCTGGCACCGGCGCATCTGGATGGGAGGAGCGGCAGGCGGGCTGCCACATTTTATGTACGCGGGTCTGGAAGGAAACGCGATATGGCAGGGCAGGCATCGAAATAATGGGCAAGCCGACCCGAATTCTGGAGGAACTACATTTTTTTTGGCACCCACACTGCAATACATCACCATTCACAATGTGATTGAGGTGGCGATACAACTGCCAGTAATACAGAACCTCAACGGCAGCGCCTTGCAGCAGGATTTTATTGTCACGCTTAGTCTGCGTCGAAATATTTGAATGGGGAGCTAAGATGAGTATAAAAAAGTTATTTCTAACCCCTTTTTTTCTGATTATAACGGTACTGTTGCTGTCATCCTGTGCCTGGTTTCCTTCCGTGAAGGAGCCGCCCTATCAACTGGTCAATACCTGGGGAGGGAAGGGCACTGCTCTAGGTCAGTTTAATGAACCCACCGGGATTGCGGTATCTGACTCAGAGGTGTTTGTCAGCGATTCGCGTAATTCACGTATTCAGGTATTTGATTTTGACGGTAAGTTCCGACGTTCGTTCGGAGAGGCAGGCAATGAGACAGGCCAACTTGATCGTCCGATGAATCTTACGCTGGCCAATGGCGAGCTGTATGTGGCGGACTATTTTAATGACCGCATTCAGATTTATACACTGCAAGGTCGGTTTCTACGGGCGATAGGAAAGGCAGGTGAGGGTCCGGGTGAGTTCGATG
>JALWQD010000274.1 GCA_026994735.1 Gammaproteobacteria bacterium
GGTGTAGCGTATCGCTTACAGTATTGTATTCCCAAATATTCCAGGTCGGTTGTTCTTCCGCTGCACGGCCATCGACATCTGCCTTGCGCAGTGCAAAAAGCAACCGTTTGCCATCATAGGAGACACTGACATCGCGAACATCACCTTCCCCGGCCGTAATAATGGCCGTAACATTCTTTGCCGCAACACCTGGTGCCGACAAGTCACGAAAATAGAGATCACCACCGGCGTCATAGCCGCTAAGACGGCGACTGTCACTGTTATCCATAGCCGGCAACGGACGCTGCACATAGCCGATACCAAAGTTTTCAACGACAGGATCGACACCGACACCTTCTTGACAGGCGCTCAGGGCAAAAAGCCCGCAGAGTCCAAGCAAAACCATTTTGGGTGATGAAAAAAGTATCTGCCTGTTCATTGTTTTTTCTGTTGCAACCAATTAAGCCATTTCTCCGTCTTCCGCAACTAACGACGTTTAGTTTTCGCTCACTAACCGCCCTACCGAATTTCTACTCAAGCACAGCATCCGATTTGGAGACATCCTTTGCAGGCTCAACGTTGAAAAAACAAAATAGTCTCCATCAATGTGAAAAATGACACTTAATAAAGCCGTCAAAATTCCCTATCGGCTCTCTTGTCATAAGCCTTACCGGACGACACTAATGACTGAGAGTGAGAAGTGCTGCATGGACAGACCATTTCGCCGACATGAACATTATCGGCGATTAGTGTTAACGCAAACTGCACACCTCCTCACAAAATCTTTCGCCACTTTCTGGATAATGCAGAGTATGAAACATCGTCGAGGCGATAAACGAACCATGACTGGAACAACAAGAGATATTTGTCCGCACAGGACGAAAGGTTTACGCAAGCAGACGCTTGCCCTGAACCTATTGCTGTCACTGATCCTATCCATACCCGTGCTCGCCGGGCCGCGTGAACAAGCGAAGCGCCTGCATGACCGGATTGCCGGTGTCCCGCCCAGTGCGGCTGTCCTTGATCAGATGGCTGCCGACATCGCCTCTGGCCGTCCGCAGCAGGCAGCCTTTACAGCCATGGAGAACAGCGCCTTCTACAATGTTACGTTGAAGAACCTCGTCACACCATGGACCAATGAACAGCAAACTGTCTTTGCACCACTCAATGATTATACCGCCACAGTTATCGGCATGGTCCGCGATGATGTGCCATTCAATACCCTGCTGTCGGCCGATTTGCTCTATACTGGCAACGCCAGCCTTGGGCTGCCCGCCTATTCAATGGCCAATAATAACCACTATCAGGCCCTTGAGGATCAGGGTGTCGACCTCAAGAGCGCACTTGTGGCCAGCAGGCAATCATCATTAACCAGCCTGCCTCCTGCGGCAACGGCCGGAGTGATGACAAGCCGGGCGGCAGCTGAAGCCTTTTTTATCGACGGCACCAACAGGGCAATGTTCCGTTTCACATTGTTAAATCATCTCTGCACCGACCTTGAAGAGATCAAAGACAACAGCCGTGCGAGTGACCGCGTCCGGCAGGATGTCTCACGCAGTCCGGGTGGCGACAGCCGCATCTTCCTTAACAGCTGTGCCGGATGTCATACCGGCATGGATCCGCTAACCCAGGCCTACGCCTATTACGACTTCGATGAAAGCAGTGGTCAGTTGCAATACACACCCGGGCAAGTGCAGCCAAAGTATTTGATCAATGCCGACAATTTTCGCTTTGGTTATGTCACTACCGATGATCACTGGGACAACTACTGGCGCCAGGGCCCGAACGCCTTGCTTGGCTGGGACAGTGCGCGCATGGGTTCAGGGCAGGGGGCTAAGAGCATGGGTGTTGAACTCGAAAACAGCCGCGCCTTTGCCCGTTGTCAGGTCAAAAAAGTCTTTCAGAGTGTCTGCCTGCGCCCGCCCGGGAACAGCGCCGACCGCAACCAGGTAGAAACAATGACCGATGCCTTTATTGCCGCTAATTTCCGGCTTAAACAGGTCTTTGCCGATTCTGCCGTCTATTGCATGGGGCCCTGATGATGCGATTCACTTCCTTTTGTCAGCGCGGGTTGACACTGTGCACCGTCGTGCTCCTTAGCGCTTGTGGAGGTACAGCAACGGAATCACTGCCAGCTCCGCGTGACGGCAATATCGCCCAGGGAGTTAGTTATAGTGGCCCGGCCCCCTCCACCCATGATATTCAGCGCTTCAAGCTCAATGTCTGGGACAAGCTCAGCACAAACAATCGCTGTGCTGCCTGTCATAGCCAGATGGGCCCAGCAGCACCGGCCTTTGTCCGCAATGATGATGTCAATATTGCCTATGCCGCCATCAATCCGCTCGTTAATCTCGCCGACCCGGCCAGCTCGCGTCTGGTCACAAAGGTTGGCGGTGGACATAATTGCTGGCTCGCCGCCGACAGTGCCTGCGCCGCTGTCATCACGGCCTATATTGAGGCCTGGGCCAATGACTCTGGTGTCAGCGTTGGGCGTCAGATCAACCTCCAGCCGCCGATTGCCAAAACACCGGGCAGCAGCAAGAGTTTTCCGCTCAATAATAGCGACTTCGCCAGCACCGTTCACCCTCTTCTGATCAGCCACTGTGCCGGCTGTCATAGTGATGCCTCGGCAACACCGCAGGCCCCCTTCTTCGCCGTCAATGACGCCGCTATTGCCTATGAAGCGGCAAAGGCCAAGATGGACCTCGACAATGCTGCCAATTCACGCATGGTCATCCGCTTACGGAATGAATTTCATAATTGCTGGAGCAGTGATTGTCAAGCTGATGCAAGCACGCTGCAAGCGGCGATCCAGGTCTTTGCCGACCGTGTCCCGCTGACGCAGGTTGATCCACAACTGGTTGCCAGTAAAGCTCTGGCACTCAATGATGGCATCATCGCAAGTGGCGGCAATCGTGTTGAGGATAATGTCATCGCTCTCTATGAATTCAAGACCGGTCAGGGCATGATCGCCTACGATACCAGCGGCGTTGAGCCCGGCCTGCATCTGAATCTCAGTGGCAACGTCAACTGGGTTGGTGGCTGGGGCATCGAAATCATCGATGGCAAGGCCCAGGGCAGCACAACAGCAAGTCGTAAATTGCATGATCTGATCACGGCCACGGGTGAATACTCAATTGAAGCCTGGCTCGTACCGGCCAACGTTAGTCAGGAAGGACCGGCGCGAATCATCAGTTACTCTGCCGGCACCCAAGCACGTAATTTCACTCTCGGCCAAACCCTTTACAATTATGATTTCATGCATCGCAGCAGCACTACCAATGCCAATGGCGAACCGGCCCTGTCGACAGCAGATGCTGATGAACGATTGCAGGCAACCCAGCAGCATGTCGTCATTACCTATGATCCGGCCAATGGTCGCCGCATCTATGTCAATGGTGTTTTCAGCACTGATATCGATCCCGTCACTGGCGGTAATCTCAGTGACTGGGATGACAGTTTTGCCTTGATTCTCGGCAACGAGGCTTCCGGCGACCGCCTCTGGCAGGGCAAGTTGCGTCTTGTCGCAATCCACAACCGTGCCCTGACAGCAGCCCAGATCCAACAAAATTTTGACGTTGGTGTCGGTGAAAAGTTTTTCCTGCTCTTTGATATCACCGACATCATCAATGTGCCACAGAGCTACATCATGTTTGAGGTCAGCCAATTCGATAATTACAGCTATCTGTTCAACAAACCGACCTTTATCAGCCTCGATGCCAATGCCAACCCGTCACGTATTCCGTTGCGTGCAATGCGTATCGGCATCAATGGCAAGGAAGCCGTCGTCGGCCAGGCCTATCGTAACCTCGACCTGATGCTTGGCGACAGCGCCTACAGCAGTCTCGGTCAACCACTATCCTCCCTGGGCACCGTCATTGCCCTCGAAAAAGGGCCAGCTGCCGACGAGTTTTTCCTGACCTTTGAGACCCTCGGCGGACAGAGCAATATCGTCACCGAAGCGACACCACTGACACCACCGCCACCCGCCGATGCACCAGCGGCAGCTGATATCGGCCTGCATACCTTTGAGGAAATTCATTATTCAATGGCTGCCGTTACTGACGTTGACAGCCATCAGAGTGATGTCCTGGCCGTTTTCAATA
>JALWQD010000275.1 GCA_026994735.1 Gammaproteobacteria bacterium
GTATCTCCTCCATCCTGTGGTTTGTTATTGGTACCGGTCTGGGGTCATTCAACGCAGCAAAGCTGGCGTTCCCGGATTTTGTTACCGGCTCAGAGTTTTTCTCATTTGGTCATATGCGTCAGGTACACGTGATGGCGGTCATTTTTGGCTGGATCTCGATGGCCTTCGCCATGGCAATGATGTATATCACGCCAGCCCTGGGTAATACCCGTTTGTGGTCAGAAAAGCTGGGTGTCTGGAACTGTTTCCTCTGGAACTTTGGTCTTTCGCTGGCGCTGACGCTGCTTTGGGCCGGTGTCAGTTCAGGGCGTGAATATTCGGATTTTCCATGGTTTATCGACATCTATGTGCTGTCGTTTATTATCCTGCCGTTGGGTATCAATGTCTGGATGACAGTGATTCATCGTCGGACGCAGGGTATATATACGACTAACTGGTTTTTTGCCAGCGCTGTTTTCATGGTCTGGATTGTCCTTTTTGTTGGTAATCTGCCGGAATACTTTCAGCTCACGGGTTTGTCTGAGGCCTATCTGACATGGTGGTTTGCGCATAACGTGCTTGGCCTCTGGATTACTCCGGTTGCGGCTGCTATTGCTTACTATACGGTGCCGAAGATTACCGGTAATCCACTTTATTCGCATCGAATTGGCCATCTTCACTTCTGGTCAGTTGTGGTTTTCTATTCAACGCCGGCTGCGCATCATCTGATGTCGTCACCCCTGCCAGAATGGCTGAAATCCTTTGCTTCTGTGGAAGGTGTCTTGATTCTGGTGCCGGCGATTGCCTTTGTTTCAAACCTGATCCTGACCATGACAGGTAAGTGGCATTATTTTGTTGATAATGTTGAGACCAAGTTCACAATGACGGGTGTCTTGCTCGCTATTCCGCTGAATATGCAGGGTGGTTTTCAGCAAACACGTGCGATTAACTGGTATATCCATGGTACAGGCTGGATTGTGGCTCATGCTCATCTGGCATTACTGGGTTTCTCGACTTTCCTCGAAGCCGCTGCCGTTTACTATGGCCTGCAGACAATTATGCGCCGCAAGCTGTACTCATTAGCACTGGCTAATTTCCATTTCTGGTTCTTGCTGATCGGCTTTTGCACATACTGGATCTCAATGACGATTGCCGGCCTTATTCAGGGCGCAGGCAAGATCTATGAAGTGCCATATATTGATGTTGTCATTGCGGAACATCCCTATATGATTGCTCGTTGGGTTGGCGGCACAATGGTCTTTACCGGTAACATCGTTTGGCTCTATAACATGTGGATGACGGCACGAGAAGGAACGGTGATTCCTGAAGGTCGCTTACCACACGAACTCGCCTACGAGCGTTGAGTCTGGATTAATTAGGGAGGAGTCAAAAAGTGGCTTTTAGAGAATATAAGATCGGAGCACGTATGTTCGGGCTTGCATTGGGCGGATCGATGATGATCACCCTGTATATGCCTAGTCTCGATATTGTTAAGGTCGGCTCGACGGAATATGGCCTGCGTAAAAGCATGTCATTCGGACGAATCGGTGGCTTCAGCCTTGAGGATCCGTTCCTCAAGGGCTGGAGTAAGCCAAAGACGGTTCTTCTCAAGAAAGACCCTCTCAGCGGCGCCGATATGGAGCCCACCTATGCCTATGTTTACGAGCCTGGGGTGCGTTTCAATAGCGCCATTCCCCATCCCCGTATTCTCGGTGAAGGTGTCGAAGAACTGAGCGTTAATGAAGGCCGGATCGGTGAGGCTAATGAGCGGGAAGGTGCTGTTTTCCTGGTCAAGGAAGGACGTTTTAACGGCAAGAAATATCCTTATCTTGTCAATGCTACCGCGACCATGAACTGGTCACCGGAGTCTGTCATCAGTTCAGTTTCTGATGACCAGGTTGCGCAAATCGGTTCAGGAAAAATCATGTTTGTCCGTGAAGGCTGCTGGTGGTGTCATACACTGCTGCCTGAACAGACGCAGGATTGGCAAGCATTTGGTGCGCCACCACGCTTAGGTGACTTTAACGGTGAGACACCAACCGCTTTCGGTTCTGATCGTAAGGCTCCTGACTTGCTTCACGTTGGATCACGTAACTCGTCACGAGAGTGGATGATGATGCATTTCTTCAATCCACGTCTTGTACAGCCACATTCCATCATGCCCCGTTTTGATTATCTCTGGGGTGAGAAGGATGCTGCGGGAAACAAGATCGATTATGACAAGTGGCGCCAGGAGTACACGGAGTATGTTTCAGGTGCTCGTGTCTATCCGCCTGAAGTACCTGACTACGCCGCTGACAGCGATATTCGCAAACTGATTGACTTTGTCATCAGCCTGAAATAGGGGAGAGAAACATCATGGCATGGACATTTTCGAATCCCTTGTATTCACTCTCTGATGAAGAGTTGAATGTCAAGGCAAGAGACGTTTGGGAAGGGGAAAGTCTTGGCGGTATTATGGAAGACAATCATCGTCTGCCAAAACCGGTTGTTTGGTTATGTGCTTTGACCATTCTGACTGCTTTCCTGGTAACAGCACCCCTTTGGGGACAGCGTCCGAATGCTGCAATCTATGAAGAGTATGTTGCTCTGATGGATACAGCAGAGGTTCAGGCGCTACCTGACGATAAGGCGAAAATGGCTTATATCGTCAATAAGGTAAAGGCTCAGGGTTCACCGTGGGCCGCGCTGCAGGATCGCCATCCACTTGAGATGGATGATCTGAGAATGATCAAGGGTCAGATCATCGAGCTGAAGAATGCCGGCCTAGACCTCCAGGAATACAATATTCTTGGTAACCAGGTTGTGCTGGCTAACTTTGAAGGTAACTACAAGGCTGATGGTACCCGTGAGCGCAAACAGCCCTGGTGGGACAAGGGATATACGATTGATATCTTCTATGTCAGCTATTTCTGTATTGCTGTCATGATTGCTGTCAAGAGGTTGCCCAATCATGAATGGGAACCCGATCATAGCAAGGCCCATTGATTGATTATTGAGTAGTAGCCTGATTATAGGAGGAGTCTGATTATGTTAGAAATCGATAACCCGCCATTGGCAATGTTGACGGCGATCCTTATTGTCTTTACCTGCCCGTTTATCTATAGCTTTTTTATTGATAAGCACGATAAAGGTAAGATTCCACCCGTGTAGTTTGACGGGCAATGACTGTTCTTTCCTGATGAAGGGGCAGTAGACGATGCCGCTCTCAAAGAGCGGCATCGTTGTTTCTAAAGGATGATCAGCGTAGACTTCAATGCAATCGATTTTAACCGTACATGGCATATGACAGAAGCACTTAAAGTGATAGAGCAATCATCGACGGGGCAATCCAGTGATCGGATCAGTGGCATCGAAATGACACCCGGTGGTCAAGACGTTGACTACATGACGATCGAAGGTATGCGGGGTCAGGAATATAGCGTCGGTATCTTTATATTTATGCTCGTCGGTGTTGTTGTTTTTATTGTCATCATTATCTCGTTCATGAAGATGGCATCTAAAAATAATTCCATGCGTCGCGGTGAACTGATCTTATTCCTCTGGATTATGATAGGGACACTGGTGGCAGTCGCTTTTGGGGCCACTCAATTATTGAGTGGCCGGCTTTTTTAATGGAGTCAATATGAAAAATTTTATGCAGTCCTTGCCCGATGGCTGGACAATTTATGTCTGGATGGTAGCCGGTGGCCTGATTATTCTGGCGGCAATTTTCGGTATCCGCTGGGCCCATAAAAATGAACAGTTTGATGAGGATATCAAATATTTGGTATTTGATGAGAACGATAAGGATAAAATGAGTTCGGAAGAATTCAGAAAGGCACAAGAGGTCAATAAGAAACAAGTGCAAAGGCGTAAGGAAGTGCTGGCAGAAAAGGCCCGGGAGAAACAGCAGCGGGATGCGTAAAGGCGAACGTAATATCTTTCTTGGTATCGCCCTGACAATTATTGCGTTGATGTTTTTTAATGGCGTACGCCAGCAGCAGGCAAGTACGCAGGACCGTACACTGCCTTTCTATACAACGTCTACTGATCAGCAAAACAGACAGGCGATGAATGTTTATAGGCATTATGACTGTAAGTCATGTCATGCGCTATGGACAGTAAAGGATATTATGAGGACAGTGCCAGCTCCCGCTCTCGATGGTATCGGTTCCCTGCGTACACGCGACTGGCTTTACAAGTATATGACGGCGACCAAGCCACAAGAAATCCTGCCGAGCCGTTTAAAAGCAGAATTTCGTATGCCCTCATATGCGACGATGCCAGAAGAGGATATGAAGACACTTGTTGACTATCTTGCCAGTCTGAAAGCACAGGATTGGTACTTGAATGACTTGAGACGGTCTGAGTGCCGCAAGTTGACAGGTGACAGTTGTGATCAATTTAAAGTACCGGCAGGTAAGCGATGACTCGCAAACAAGCTAGAATATTTACGGGAGTGGTGGCGGTATTGGCCGGCATGCTGGTTAATTATCTCGGTGACCGCCTGCTTGGTGTATCCGTTGAACTATGGTTGGGGATTTCTACCTTCAATGGTTTCTGGATTTTGGATATTTTCCTCGTCCCCTTTATCTCCGGTATTGTCGTCGCCGTGATTTTTGGCCTGGGTGGAAAATGGCTTTGTTACTTGCCTCCAATTTTCGTCCGTCTGATCAGTTATTATAATTTTGCCGGTCCCGAACCTATCCCCGATGGGGCGATGTTATTAAATTTTTATTTTTGGATATTGATCGTCATTCTTGTCGTTGAAGCCTCCGCATTTGGTGGTGTCGCCGGTGAGTTAATTGTCAAGAAAACATATGGACGACATCCAGAACGTATTGCCAAGATTGATAAAGAAACCGCGATTGCGGAAAACAGGGCGGCGGCATTAGCGCAGGAAGAGAGGGAAAGTGAGCACAAGGCCTAAGCTGCAACGGAAGGGTGTTAGCCAGGCAGAAAGACAACAGCGTAAGCGATACTTTGCCGCGACACTGGTTAGTTGTGCTGTTATTGCCATGATCGCGGGCACTGCTCATGTCGTCAAGCTGGGTTCGAATCGTATGCAGGATATGCAAGATCGTGCCAGTTACCAGATTAGTGAAATGTCCGCACATATTCGTGCTGCCGGTGAGGATATCATCCTTCAGGATGATCATGAATACGGACAACAGCAGGCGGTTATGTATACGCCGGAATCAATTACTGCTCTTCTTGCTGCGGCGCAATGGCAGGAAGTCAATCAACAGATCCTGATTCCTGCCGGGCCATTTAAAATGGGTACCAATCGTAAACGAACAGCGAGTTATGATAAGCCTGAGCATATCGTGCAATTACCAGCTTATCTGATTGATAAATATCCGGTTACCAATGCTCAATATGCGCGCTACATTATTACTGCTGGTGCAAAAGCACCGCTAAATTGGAAAAACGGAGAGATTCCTCGTGGTGAGGCATTACGCCCGGCAACGATGGTTTCCTGGTACAACGCAAGAGACTACTGTCAATGGGCAGGTAAAAGATTGCTGACAGAGGCGGAATGGGAAAAGGCAGCGCGCGGTGAAAACGGTCGTTTATGGCCTTGGGGCAATACGATGGACAGTCAGCGCCTGAATACTTACTACAAGGTGGGTTCCACCAGCGATGTTACGGCTTATCCTGAAGGTGCAAGTATTTATGGCGTTATGGATCTTGCCGGCAATGTCAGTGAATGGGTAGCTGATGATTTTGTCCCATATCCTGGTACAGGGGCTGACGATGAGGTTTTTGTGGCCAAGGTACCTGTTGCCAAAACGGCTGAAGACAGACGCATGAAGGTTGTTGAGTTCGTTGCTGTTGCGGCACGTTATAAGGTTCTCCGTGGTGGTTCCTGGAAGAGTGATCCTTTTTCAACTTCGACATATCACCGAAACTATTCCTGGCCACAGTATGCATCCGATTTTTTTGGTTTTCGTTGTGGTGCTGACAGGACTATCGAACCCGCTTCACAACACTGACAAGATGCACACGGGCCGTTGTTCTGGGTCAAGACAGCAATATCACTTAATTTGAGAAAATAACATGAAGTTGCATGGTATCTGCCGCAAGCAGAAAAAAAGATATGGCATAAAGGTCTACGCTGGCACGTTGCTCGTTATCCCGTTGTCGCTGTTCAGCGGAAACTGTCTGGCTATCGATAGTTACCGTTATCTGCATGTCACCATTGAAACTCCCTGGCTGATTTTTCTTTTTTTATTACCCGCAGTACTGGCACCACTAATCTTGATGGCTGTACTTTATTGGCGCTTTGCCGGCAGAAAAAAAGATCACCTGGAAGAAGATAAGGGGCACGATGATTAATCACGGAAGGGCTTTTCTCCGTTTTTTTACCTTTGTTGCGCTGATGCTGTGTCTGCTGCCGATGGCATTAACGATGGCCGCTCCGGCAGAGACGAGGGTAACGGCAAAAGAGGGTAGTGACCAGGCCGTCATGGAAGCGTTTACAAGAGACCCTATTATTGAAGGTGAAGCCGTTCGTATCGAACTGAAGCAGAAGCATCAGATCCTCTTTTTTATGGGCGTGTCATTGTTGCTCCTGATCTTGACGACGGCATACTACGGTATTGCCATGGGGGTCTACGGGAAGCAGGTATTCGTGCGCCATATGGTTTTTGCTGGCTTGGCTGTAACACTGGCAGTGGCGCATTCCATTGTCGCGATAGTCTGGTTCTTTCCCTTCTGAATCGTTTTTCTGATTAGATGTTGATGCGATTGAAATCAGCCCGCTTTGCGATTGCAGCAGCGCTTTTTTTTCTTTCCGGGATGACCGGGCTGGCCTATGAAGTGCTTTGGGTACGGATGCTCGGCAACCAGTTGGGTGCCAGCCAGTTTGGTGTGATTGTTACCGTTTGTGCCTTTATGCTTGGCTTGGGCGTTGGCGCTTTATTGATTTACCGTTGGCGGCCTGCTATTAGCAGGCCCTTGCTTGCCTTTGCAATACTTGAGGCTTTGATTGCCCTTCATGCGCTGTCTTTACCGTCATTAGCTGACAGTCTGACGCCTGTTATTATTGCCGCAGGTGGCAGTTTGTCGCCCCTTGGATGGTTGTTGACGCAGGTCACCCTGATGGTCGTGGTGTTGCTATTACCCGCGATGGCTATGGGGGCAAGCTTCCCGCTGATTATTCGTGCCGCCTCTATTCGCGCGGAAGGCCTGGGGACGCTCTATGGCCTGAATGCCTGTGGTGCGGCAATCGGAGCATTATTACCGCTGCTACTCTTGCCCTGGCTAGGCTGGGCCACTGCATTGCAGCTAGTGGCGGCTCTTGGTATCTGTATTGCCTTTGTTGCCTTGTTGGCTGCTTGCTATCTCGATGCTGGCTTTTCAGTATCGGTAAGCCGGCAACAACAAGGCCCTCAAGATACGCCCCGTTTATCATGGTTGGCTTATGCGCTCATTGGTCTGGCGGCGATAATGCTTGAGGTTGCCTGGAGCCGTTTTTTTTCATTGCTGATGTTACGCACGGAATATGTGCTGGCCATCATTCTTGCCGTTTATGTCGCTGGTATTGGCTTGGGGGCTCTGCTTGGGCAGCGTTTGCCCGTACAAAAAAGTCTCAATATATTGCCTTTGCTGCTCGTTACCTTGATTCCTGCAGGCCTCTTTATAACGCTTATGCTGACGGCCTGGTTTGAAGAGTATGAATATCACTCTTTAGCTGAAGCACTGTTCATGCAAGGTGGACTGCTGTGTCTGCTGACCTTGCCGGTGACGATACTTTTGGGTGCCTGGTTACCGTTATTGCACCGCCAACCCGGGGGGGCTGTGATGGCAGGTGTACAGTTTTATGCCTGGAATGCTCTTGGTTCAGCGCTCGGTGCCTTATTGGCAGGTTTTATTTTAATGCCGTGGTTGGGTACCACGGCCGTGATCAGTATTGCCGCCGTTATTCTGTTTTTTGCAGGTTTATATTGGGTCGAACAGTGGCGCCGAGTATTGTTACTAGCCTTGCTGCCAATCATCGCTCTTGGCATGCTGGCGCCATTTCCACACGTCAAGCAATTGCTGCCCGTGTCACATCCGAATAGTCGCGACCTCTTTCGTTTTGAGGATGCCCTGGCGGTGACACATGTGATTGAGAATGCCAGTGGCCAGAGGTTGTTGCTCAGTGACCTTCAGCGAATGGATGCTGCGAGTGATCCTGCTGCAGTTGCCAGTCAAAAAGACCAGGCCAGGTTGGCGACATGGTTGCAGCCAGCAGCAAAAAACATTCTTTTTCTCGGTCTTGGCACGGGCATTACAGTTGCTGGCGCTGCTGAAATTCCGATAGCCACCCGGTTGACGGCAATCGAATTGTCTCGCGGAGCCATCGAAGCTGCCAGCGATTGGTTTCCTGTCGTTAATGACGGCGTCATGAGCGAAGTGAATGTCATTAATGATGATATTCGCCGTTATTTACTGACTAACCAGCAACACTATGACCTCATTATTGGTGATCTTTTTCATCCCGACCTTGTTGGTCGCGCTGCCCTGTTATCGCGGCAACAGTTTCAACGTGTGCGTGCGCGCCTGACCAGCGGAGGGCTCTATATCCAATGGTTAGCGTTGAATCAGTTTGATGGTGAAAGCCTGGCGATCATTCTGAGGACATTTGTCGACAGCTTTCCCCGGGCGCAGCTTTTTATCGATGGTTTCCGGCTGGCTATGGTTGGCCCGGCAGAGGATTGGCCGGGATTACCGCGTCTATCAGACGTTACGCCACCACAGGCACGAGCCGTTGATAGTCCAGAAGACGGCTGGACATGGGCGGGAAGATACTGGGGCTGGCCTACTCTTGCTGCTGGCCCCCTTGAGGATGAGTGGCGGCCGCAGATTGAATACTCGCTCCCTCAGGCTCGTTATGCCGGACAGGTTGATCTGGGGCAATTATTAAACTGGTTGGCAAGGCAGCGGCCTTCCTTGGCAGCTGCGGCGAAAGCCTTTCACATGGATAGTGTGTTAAGGAAACGTTATGAGCGCAGTTTCCTGGCTACCGACCTGGTCTTGAGAAGTTGGCAGGAGGGACTGAGAGGCAATGCTGCAAAGGCAGATCGCTTGTTGCGCTTTGCCCAGCAGGCCAACCCTGCTGATCGCTGGATTAGTTGGACATTGGCCGACCGTATGCTCGCCTCATTGCCGGAGGCGCTGGCACACGGGCTTGATGAGAGGCAGGCGCTGCAGCGAATATTGGCGATCATGCCTGGCCATCCGCAGACACTGGCAGCGCTCTGGCGATGGCAAACAAAGGCGGGTAATGGCCCTCTTGCTGAAAGTTTGTTGCAAAGGTTACGGCGTATTGACCCTCTTGGTTACCAGTACTTGCTGAATGATTGAGAACGTGTGAATGGTTTTCAAGTCGTGGCCTTTTGCTTTCGTGAAGCATCATTGTGGATGCAAGAAATGCCCTCGCATGATACTCTATCCTTATGAGTGCCAATGATATTCTAAAGACTATTCCCGTTGTTGCTGTGACGGCAAGTAGTGGGCGACGTATTCATAATGCGCGCCGTATCATGCAGATAGGGGTGCTGGTACTGGCTGCGCTTATACCGCTTAGTGGGCTCTTTCGTATTGACCCGGTTGCCGGTGCGTTTGTCGTTATTGACCGTCAGATCTGGTTTTCAGATTTCAGTATCGTTGTCGGCCTTTGGTTGGCAATCTCATCGTTATTGGTGATGACTTATTCTCTCGTTGGCATGGCTTTCTGTGGCTGGGTGTGTCCGCAAAATACATTGTCTGAGTGGGCCGATAAGCTTACCCGCAGGCGGCTTGGAAAACGTGCCGCAGTGAGTCTGGATGCGAGTCCTGTGAGCTTGTCTGCCGGTAAAAACAGGCTCTCTAATTGGTTGCTGCTTGGTGTGCTGTTTTTGCTTGCCTCTCTGGCGGGTGCACTGCTGCCGCTGCTTTACTTTTATCCGCCCGACATTATCTGGTCATTTATCAGTTTTCGCGATGATGCGCGGTTGGCCGGCTCGATTTACTGGATTTACACGATTTTTGTTCTTATTCTGCTTGTGAATATCACCTTTATTCGGCATTTTTGGTGCCGCTTTATGTGCGTCTACCGGGTTTGGCAGCACGCTTTCAAGACACGGGAAACCTTGCACATCAGCTTTGATGATAGCCATCGACAAGAATGCGCGCGCTGTAATTATTGCCAGACAGCTTGTTTTATCGATGTTGACCCACGCAAGACAGAAACCTTTGATGCCTGTATTAATTGCGGTGAGTGTATTACCGCCTGCAGCCAAATTCGCGAGAATCGGAAAACCGGCGATAGCTTGCTGCGTTTTAAACTAGGTGGCCAGAAGCAAGATGCGGGCACGGGTGAAAAACGCTTGACTAACGTTGGCAGTATCATGTCACGTGCTCCAGGGGCAGCGGCATTGGCCGTTTTTGGCTTGTCGATGTTTGCCTGGGGTTTGTGGCACTACGATTCATGGCAATTTTCAGCATACCGTGCTGAGACGATGCAGGGAAATCAGTTATCGGATTATCGTATCAGTGTCGCCAATAAGCTCTATCATCCGATGCAGCTTGATATCAATATTATCGGCTTGCCGGAGGCGTCTTACACGCTCAGCCGCCGACAGCTTAGCTTTGCCACGGCAGGTAGGCAGGATGTCAATATTCACGTTGACCCCTCTTTACCGAAGGGTATCTATGCGCTCAAGGTTCAGCTGACAAACAGTGCGACTGGACGAGTACAGACACAGCGCTTACAACACTTTGCGGAGGGCCACACTCATGGTCATTGAACAGGGAAAAGACGCATCAGCAAAAAATGATGCCATTGGTCAACAACCACTGGCAGACAAGGAATGGGGAAAGACGCCTGATGATCATTTTGGTTATGCCAGTGAAGAAGAGCGTCTTGCCAAGCGCGGCATGGAGGATTGGGAGCTGGTTGAGCATATTCCGGAATCCCAGCGTGGTGTCCCGAAATGGTTTATTGCCGTTATTGTTGTTGTCTTACTTGTTGCGATTGGTCTGAGTTTCCCTTTTTGGGGCGATCGACCCGGTTATGAACGCAGCTGGTTTAACTGGGGTTTTGTCGCAGCACTCGGCTATCTCCTGGTTGCCGGAACGTTTGTTTATTTTATGGTTAATCTCTATGGCTCACATATCGGCGGTCGCCTCGACTCGGATCAAGCGGGAGATGATCACGATGAACGAAAACCGTTGTGAAAAATGCGTTCGTTTTACGGGGCATGTTGACGTTATCAATGAGTAGCAGTTTGTTGTCGGGTTGCTCAGGTGCCGGTGATGCCGGCGTCGGGCAGCAGCTTGCTGGCGATGCCCCTGATGTTTTTTTGCAGGCCTGTCGTCAATGCCATCGTCCACCGAGCCCGAAGGTGCACAGCCGTTATGAGTGGCCACCGGTGATAGAAAGAATGCAGATGCATATGATGCAACAGGGCAGAAGGCCGATGACGGCTAATGATCGCCAATCAATTCTTGATTATCTTGTCAGTCACGCCGGCCGGTGATGTTAAAAGGTCTTCTTTTCTGGCTAACATTATCATTGTTGCTGGCTGCTTGCTCAGAGGATTACGCGCCAGGTTCGAATGCGATCTTGCCACAGTATTTTGATGGCATTCAATTACGTTTGGAGTCGCGCCCGGAACCGGTTAGGGCGGGCATGAACGAGTTTCTTGTTATCGCGACGACGAAGCGGGGACTGGCGGCCTATAATATGGTCATCTCATTACGTACCCGTGAACAGAGTGAGTGGCGACAGGCCATAGAAGATGGCGAGAGTGGTGTTTACCGGCGGGCACTCTTGTTGCGTCGCGGGGATAATGCTCTTCTTGTCGAGGTACGGCAGCCACGCAGAGGCAAAACGAAAGTATTCCGCTTTCCTATCCAGTTAGCCGATTAGTCGCAGCGGATAGCGCATCGCTATTCTGCCATCCTGAGATAGCACTGTGCCAAAAGGCCGGGAGGGCGCTTTATTGGTTGGTCGCCGTGTTGTTCGTTTTCTGTTTGCTGAGGCGTTTTGTCAGAACAGGACTTTCTTGCCAGTGTCTTAACAGCATGATCTTGTCGCCGCCCCGTTGTGTGCTGCAACGTGGGCAAGTAAGGTGGCAGAGATAGAGAGTTTTTGGCATATAGCCACTATCGAGCAGGCCCTGTTGTAGCTGCCGCAGCGAGGGGCGGATAGTACTGACATTTCCTCTGTGGAGTAAAGCACGTACCATATAAGCATTGGGGAGATAGCTGACGAGGTGCGAGGGCGGAACCTGTTCATCTTCGAGAAGGCGAGTAATTTTTCCGCGCCAGATACCCGTTTCTACCAGTGCAAATCCTGGCCAGCGTTCATGGACTTCGAGGTCGAATAGCGAACGCTGTTGCCGCTGCAGATAGACCTCAAAGGCGACGGGCATGTGCAATGGTGTTGGAATAGGCTGGCGGTGGATATATTGTCCGCCGAGATCAATGTCTTTGCCGGACCAGTCTTCAGGGTAGTTTTCAGGACAGCCGCATGCCAGCATTGTGCTCATTAACCTGTTGTTGCGGTTTTACGCAGCTTTAACAATCCCCGCACAGTCATAAAAACGTTGGCAAAGTAGACCCAGAAACCCATGCCCATGATGGTTGAAACACTGGCAATCACAGGGCCATATAAATGATGAGTTTCCTGGATTGCGGCATCGTTTCCTGCGAGCAGGTAATTGCCTTCAATAATGCCAAAGGTCAGCAACGTTGAATAAAAGCCGGCGATACCAATGATTGTCCACCAAAAGGAATGATTGACCAGGCGTTGCGAGTAGACCGGGCGCCCCGATAGCTGTTGCAGGAGAAAATAGGTGACGGCCATGCAGAGCAGGACGACACCGCCGACAACATTGATATGAGCATGTGCCAGAGGGTCGATCATATGGCCTGGGCCGCCGTACGGGCTGCCGATGGCATCGAGCCAATGACGCACTGGCGGCAGGACCTGAATGACGCCGTGGACTGTGCCTATAAAGAAACAGCTTGCGGAAGCAATGAGAAATTTGATGAGTGGGTGCCAGCCGTCGGGCTTGACTGTATGAGGCATTACGGGGGCCTGCTGATTGGGCATGAAAATAGATAGTGATGACACTAAAAAGCCCGGTTATTACCGGGCTTTTTAGTGTCTCTTGCCTGGCTGGAATTAATCGTTTTTCATCGAATTAACGCCGACGGCACTGATGCCGCTGCCAAGGACAACGGTAATACCAAAAAATATTACGATTGGCACCAAAATCTCAGGAAAATAGCCCATTGTTCCCTCCCCTTTCCTTAATGAGTTGTATGTCACAATGACAAAAAATGCCCGCTAATGATAGTGCAAACAGTACAACGATGTAAAGACCCTTGCCTTCTTAGGGAACTCCCTGATGGGCGCTGATGCGAGAAAAGTCTGGCATCGTTGTTATGGAGGGTATTGATGCTGTTTGATATCCCGTTTGGCGGTTGTTTCCGATGGTGCTTCTAACTAGTGGTTCATATCGTCTTCCGGATAGGCGCTGATTTTGTGAATTGAGAGATCGGCACCATGATATTCATCCTCTTCGCTCATGCGTATCCCTATCGTTGCCTTGATCAGGCCATAGACGAGAAGACCGCCACCAATAGCGATGAGGACGCCTGTTACGGTACCTATTAATTGTGCTATGAGGCTGACACCACCAGCACCGCCAACCGCGCTGCTGCCAAAAATGCCGGCAGCAATGCCGCCCCAGGCACCGCAAACACCGTGCAGAGGGACGACACCAAGGACGTCGTCGATTTTGAGCGTGTTTTGTATGAACTGGAAGCCAAAGACAAAGATGGCGCCCGCCGCAATACCGATGACCAGTGCGCCAATGGGGTGAACTATATCCGAGCCGGCGCAAATAGCGACGAGACCGGCAAGGGCTCCATTATGAACAAAGCCGGGATCAAGGCGACCCACGACAAGTGCTGCGAGCATGCCACCGACCATGGCCAGTAAGGAGTTGATGGCCACCAGCCCGGAGGCCGCATCGGCAGTGCCTGCGCTCATAACGTTAAAGCCAAACCAGCCAACACAGAGTATCCAGGAGCCGAGCGCCAGGAAGGGGATATTAGATGGCAGGATAGCAATGGTGTGGCCGTCCGGACTGTAACGACCCTTGCGCGGACCGAGAATGATGATGGCGCCGAAAGCAAGGAAACCACCCATGGCATGAACGACGACAGAGCCGGCAAAATCATGGAATGCATAGCCAAACGTTGTTGTTAGCCACGACTGGAAGTTAAGGTTGCCAGCCCAGACAAGCCCTTCAAAGAAGGGGTAAACGAGGCAGACCAGGAGTACTGTGGCGAGCGCATTAGGCCAGAAGCGAACACGCTCAGTGATGCCGCCGGAAATAATAGCCGGTATGGCGGCAGCAAAGGTCAGGAGGAAGAAAAAATGGATCATTTCATAGCCATTGGCAGTGCCACCAATAATATTAAGCTCGCTCACCGGAGCGAAAAAATGAATACCATAGGCGACGCTAAAACCTATAAAGAAATAGGCAATGGTCGAAAAGCCAAAGTCAGTAAGTACTCTGATCAGGGCATTGACCTGGTTTTTTTTGCGCACGGTGCCCAGCTCAAGAAAGGCGAAGCCAGCATGCATGGCGAGTACCATGGCGGCACCGAGGGTAAGAAAGAAAACATCTAGGCCCGCATTATTCATGGTTTAGCCCCTACAGCTTGCGAAGAAGGCCGATGATTATAGTGGAAATGGTGGCCATCTGCAGCTGCTGTGAAGAATGGTTGCGGTGTTGACGGCGAAGTTTTCCCGCGCCGCTAAACATATGCTTGAAAACGGCGCAGTTCAGTCATATAATCCGCAGTCTGATTGACCGGAGAGACTTCCCGGAGGTTTCGGGCTGGCCGGTGATAGAGCCCAAATGGGGTGCAGGATTTCAAGGTGGGCCTCGTGCCCACTTTTTTGTTGTGGGTAAGGTTGATGGCACGAGGGTTTAATAAGCGTCTGGAAGACATGGTCACCTCGGTGATTAATCATCTCGGCTGTGAGTTGATTGGTGTTGAGATGCTGGCTCAGGGGCGAGATACCATCTTGCGTATCTATATTGAAAATAGCGACCATGTGACGGCGATTACAGTCGAAGATTGTGAGCGTGTCAGCCGACAATTGAGTGCGCTTTTCGATGTTGAGGAGCCTTTGTCTGGTCACTATAGTCTGGAAGTGTCGTCACCTGGGCTTGATCGGTTATTGACGCAGGCCGAACATTTTGTCCGCTTTGTTGGTGAGCGGGCGCGGGTGCGGATGGCTTTGCCAGTGGGCGGGCGGCGTCAGTTTGTTGGGCGTATTGAGGCCGTGTCGGGCGAGAAAATTTGCCTTCGGCTGGATG
>JALWQD010000276.1 GCA_026994735.1 Gammaproteobacteria bacterium
CCCCCTGATGCCGGTCATGACAAGTAACACAGGACTGCATGAATAGGCGCCGGCCACGCTGTTGCTCAACGGTCAACCGATCCCATGAACGGGAAAGCGGTATTTCACCCAGGACAAAAGGGTAAGCCAGTCGGTAACGTTGATGATTCGGCCAGCCGTTAGCGGCAATATGGTAGCGGGTATTGAATGCCTGCTCGCGCATGAATGCCTGGCGCACATAATCAATAATCTGCCCAACCTGCTGCGGCGATAAACGCTTGGCAAAGGCCATCATGGCGGTACCATCAATCCCTTGCAGAACGGTTGTTATCATCGCCTGCCGGTCGCGTTGTGTGAGCGAAAGGGTTGTAAAGGCACGCGGGGGTGGATCCAGGTAACTGGCAGCTATCGTTTTTGCGTCACCCGAGTATCCATGACAAAAGTAGCAATATTCGTTGTAGAGCCGACGCCCTGGATGAGGCTCATTGGCCGACGACAGCCCCTGTTGATTCAGGGTTTTTTTTTATTGTCAGCAGTGGCTGGTCGCAACTCAGGATGCAGAAAGGTACTGAAGACAAATTCCCCGACATTGGCAATCTGCTGCTCATCAAGCACTTTCGACCAGGCTGGCATCACGGTCCCCGGCAGGCCCATGGCAATGGCACGAAACAGGGCTGGCCGGTTGAGGCGCCGACGCACGCCCGGGCCATGAAAATTGCGCGGTGGCGGTGAAATAAAACCCGCTCGCGGGCCTTTGCCATCACCCTTCGGGCCATGACAGGTTATACAGTTGCGCATATAGAAATGCCGTCCGGCCTCTATATCAGCCACTATCTGCCCGGGAAAAGGTGCCGACATATCAACCCTGACAGCCAGTGGCTTGGCGACGGCAGGTTGCACCGTATGGCTCTGTGCCCGTTCCGCCGCTACTGGCGGGTTGCCCGCAGACAGCATAAAAGTATCGCGAATATAATCAACAACCGCCGCCACCTGCTTGTCACTGAGGCGTTGGCTAAAAGACATCATTGCTGTTCCCGGCCGCCCGTAACTGACCGAATTGAGCATTCTTTCGCGACTCAGCTCGGTCCTTGCCGCTGCTGAGGTAAAATCACGCGGTGCCGGGTTGAGGCTATAACGCGTCCAGTTAGCACCGGCACCCCGATCGCCATGGCAAACCGCACAATGCTCACGATAAAGAGCACTCCCCGATGATTTTTGCGCCCGGCTCGGTGGATGCATAAAGTGTTCGCGAATATAATCAACAATGGCACTCATCTGCGTGCTTGTTAATCTTTCTGAAAACGACACCATGGCCGTCCCCGGTCGACCGTAGTTAACCGAGACCAACATACGCTCACGACTTAATTGTTGCCATGCCTCAGGGCTGGAAAAATCTCTCGGCGGTGGATTAAGGGCAAAACTGGCACGGCTGCGGCCATTGCCGCTTTCACCATGACAGGCGGAGCAGTACTGGCCATAAAGCTTGCCCGCTTCAGCATCGCTGATAACGTTAGCGGCCAACACCGGCGCACTGACAAAAAAACCGGCGAGGATGAGTAAAACGGCAAGGGTCGGTAGCGGTCGAATATTCATGACTTCCTATTGTGAATGAAAATGCGTCAGCTTGCCATGCCAGCCCGATAGAACGGTGCCGATGCGGAAAATACCCATAGTCAGGATCACACCTGCCTTCCGGCGCCAGGAATCGCTTTGAACACGCATCTCGGCCAGCAGCGAAAGTATCCTGAAAACCCGGCTAAGCCCCTCATTATGCAGAGACAAAAGACATTACAAGAGATTATCGCGGAAAGTCAGCGGATCGGTTTATAATGCGCCCATGAGTGAGCGTCTGCCGAGAAGGAATCACATGCCGAGGAATGGCTCCGAGAAGCCCGATAAAGACCTGACATCGCCGGCTGCAAAGCTTTTTGGGCTCGTTGTTATCATCTTGCTGACCTTCACGCTGGGTCAGTCACAGTCGTTATTCGCCGGCACTATCCTTGGCTCCAAACATGATTTCACTGGCCTCAATGAGCGCACGGGTGTCGTCGCGATGCCGACAGTGGCCTTCTCTGACTATGGCTCGCCCTGTGTCTACTGCCATATCCCGCCACAGCAAGAAGGGAAAGACAGCGCCCGGAAAGGCGGCATTGCCGGCTGGAATCGCTACATTCCGGCGACCAAGGGCTACGACCTCTACGACAGTCGTACGCTCGATAACAAGGTACGCACACCAAGCCCGATCAGCCTGCTCTGTTTATCCTGTCATGACGGTACAATGGCTGTCGATATGACTGTCTTTCGCCCCAATGGCTGGCGCAACAGTGAAGATGCGGCCATCCATCTGCGCATTAACGGCGCCAATGATCTGATGAGTTGCGGTAAGTGCCACAACGGCAAGGTTGCCCATAATATTGCCATCAAGCACATCGGTCGCGACCTGACCAATGACCATCCCATCTCGATGACATACGCCGGCCTGACACATAAGGATCCCGACTTTCGTCAACCTGATGGCCCCTATGGCTTCGATAACGGCGTCAAACTATTCGATAACCGTGTCGAATGTGCAACCTGTCATAACGTCCATAACCCGGACATTACCTTGCTGCTGCGCGAACCTGCTGACAAGCTCTGCGAGACCTGCCATATAAAATGAAGCATGCCGGTTCTGTTGCACCTACCCTGTCGGCATTAAAGACAGCGCTGATCAGCGGCCTTTTTGCCTTTCTTGGGGGCTGTGCGGGTAGCCCGGAACTTGGTGCACACGACTTTATCCCGCCCGTCTACCCACCGCCCCCCGATACACCCCGCTTCATTTTTGAGCGCACTCTGCTCTATAACGATGATGTTGAAGAATACAGTGGTTACGATCAATTTCGTACCTTTGCCCTCGGTGCCTCCCGCAAACTGAAAGGCCTGGTCAAGCCCTATGACGTCGCTGTCCGTCATGGACGTGTCTATGTCACCGACAGTGTCCAGCGTGCTGTTTTCGTCTTTGATATTCCTGGTCGTCGTTTTTTTGAATTCGGTAACCAGAAACCTGGCAAACTCAGCAAACCGATGGGCATCACTATCGCCGCCAAGGGTGATATCTATGTCGCTGACATCAGCAGCCGCAGGGTCATGGTCTATAGCGCAGAAGGTCATTTTCTCCGTGCTATCGGCAACAAGAATAATCTCGTTCGCCCTGCCGATGTCGCCCTCAGCCCCGATGACAAACGACTCTATGTTGTCGATACCGGTGGCATCGACAGTCTCGCCCACCAGGTCCAGGTTTTCGCTACCGATGATGGTCACCTGTTGCAAACAATTGGTTCCCGGGGTGCCGAGCCGGGGCAGTTCAATTTGCCCTTGCAGGCCACTGTTGCGCCTGACGGAAAACTCTATGTCGTCGATGGCGGTAACTTTCAGGTCGATGTTTTTAGCCCGGAGGGACACTACCTGCGCAGTATCGGCTCAGTGGGTCGTATGCCAGGACAATTCGCCCGTCCCAAAGGTATCACCAGCGACCAGGCGGGCAATGTCTATGTCATCGATACAGCCTTTGGCAATGCCCAGATCTTCGATCCTGAGGGGCGTTTATTGATGTTCATGGGCCAGCGAGGGGAGGCCGGCCTGCCAGGCAAGTTTATGCTTCCCTCAGGTATCACAACGGATGAAGACGGCCGGATCTACATCAGCGACCAGTTTTTTCGCAAGATTGATGTCTTTCGCCCTTACACACTCGGTGCCGAAGAAGGCCAGGCCGCCTATCTGTTCAAGGGTAACTGACTACCGGCAAGGGAACAGCACACACCACCCTCTTTACAATATTAACCGTCAGAGTTTAAACGGGGAATACGGATAACCTGGCCGATACGTAAACGGTCACCCTTGAGGCCATTGACCGAACGCAGATTCGCAATACTGACATGATACTGGGCAGCCAGTTCAGACAAGGTATCACCACGAGCGATGGTATGGCGACGCGAAGCAAAGACAGTGCCTTCCGGAGGACGCTGATTAAAGAAACGCCGCACCCCCTTGAGCATGGCCTTCGCTATCCGCGC
>JALWQD010000277.1 GCA_026994735.1 Gammaproteobacteria bacterium
GCGTGGCCTCTAACTTGCTGTCGGCAGAATTAAAGACTTCTTTTTTGTCTAAACTCCGCGAAGAGTATGTTCAGGTTCGGCAACGCAGGGCAAATAAAAATTTGGTTAAAAATAACGTCCCCATTGACATTGCACGCCAGAATGCAACGCCTATCGATTGGTCGCAGGCGTCGATCAAGAAGCCGGCAAAAGAAGGTCTGACCGTCCTCAAGAATATCGACCTGACCCAGCTCATCCCCTATATCGATTGGACTTTTTTCTTCCATGCCTGGCAGTTGAAGGGGCGTTATCCAAAAATTCTCGACGATCCTGAAAAGGGTGTTGAGGCGCGTAAGCTTTTTCAGGATGCGCAAACCATGTTGAAACAAATCGTCGAAGAAAAATGGCTGCAGGCGAATGCTGTTGTTGGCATGTTTGCCGCTAATTCAGTGGCCGATGATATTGAAGTCTATTGCGATGATGAACGCCGGCAGGTATTGATGACACTGCATAATTTGCGCAAGCAAGGTAAGCAGCCAGCAGGAAAATATAACGAATCTTTGGCTGACTTCATTGCCCCGAAAGATGCCTCTGTCCATGATTATCTGGGAGCCTTTGCAGCCACTGCCGGACTCGGTATTGAGGCAAAGCTGGCTCAATTCGAAGCCGAGCATGATGATTACCAGGCCATTATGCTGAAGGCCTTGGCTGATCGTCTGGCAGAGGCCTTGACTGAATGGTTGCATGAGAAAGTACGCCGGGATATCTGGGCTTATGCTGCCGATGAAAACCTCGATAACAATGCCTTGATCAACGAAAAATATAGAGGGATTCGTCCGGCAATGGGCTATCCGGCATCACCAGACCACACCGAGAAGGACTTGCTTTGGGAATTGCTGGATGTTGAAAAACAGACCGGTATCTGGTTGACGGAATCAAAGGCCATGGTGCCAACCGCAGCGGTTAGCGGCCTTTATTTTGCTCATCCAGAAGCTCGTTATTTCTCGGTTGGCAAGATCAATAAGGACCAGCTGGAAGATTACGCCCGCAGGAAAGGCATGCCGGTTGACGTGATGGAAAAATGGTTGGCACAGAATCTGGCCTATGAACGATAAGCGCAACGGGCACATGTCTGATGGGAGTCTGGAACGGATACTGAGGATTAGTCAAAAAAAGTTAGTGGCAATCGCTGCGAGCCATGGAGAGCGAATGGCGAGGGCGAGTAGTCCGTCTTGATAGCCGCTGCTGGTCTGAGCCTTTGGAGACCGCTACCAGGATTTTTAGATGGACATGGAGCTAGGACAGGCAGCATCGAGTCATGAAGGGCCTTGTCATGCGAAGACGGGGCGGACGCAGGACGATCGCGGTAAAAGGAATCCGCTGCCACGTAAGCAAGGCGTTGTTATACGACAGGATCTGGCAAAAACAATATTGGGGTCTGGTGAAACCGATCAGGTATTCCGTCCAGCTTTATCATGGGCAAGGCCAAGCGCATCCCAGATGGCCATGCTAGGTTCCCTGCGGTTCATCGAATAGAAATGTAGCCCGGGCGCACCACCTGCTAATAGACGCTCGCAAAGTTGTGTCACGACTTCTGTGCCAAATGCCTGTATCGACTGACTGTCATCACCATAATCCTCCAGACGGCGACGTATCCAGCGCGGGATTTCTGCACCGCAGGCATCGGAAAAGCGAGCGAGTTGTTTATGATTGGTGATCGGCATAATACCGGGGACGATAGGTAAATCAAGACCCGCTGATTCACAGTCATCAACAAATTTGAAATAAGCATCAGCGTTATAAAAATATTGCGTCAGAGCAGCGTCGGCACCGGCCTTTACCTTGTTGCAAAAATGCTCCAGATCAGCTTCTGCGCTACTCGCCTGAGGATGAAATTCAGGATAGGCCGCTATCTCAATAAAAAAATGGTCTCCGGTTTTTTCACGAATGAAAGAGACAAGTTCATGAGCATACTGAAATTCGCCTGCTTCAACCATGCCGGAAGGCATATCGCCACGCAGGGCAACTAGATGCCTAACCCCTTGTTCGCGATAGGTGTTGAGTATGTCGAGAATGTTTTCGCGCGTCGAGCCTATGCAAGACAGGTGAGGGGCGACATCGACCTGGGTGTGTTGCTGGATGTCTCTGACTGTTGTCAGCGTACGTTCACGTGTGGAGCCGCCAGCACCAAAGGTGACTGAAAAAAAACACGGTTCCAGTGCTGACAATTGTTTGCTGACTGTGAGTAGCTTTGCCGCCCCTTCTGACGTCTTGGGCGGGAAGAACTCAAAGCTGAAGGCCTTCGGATAGCGGCGCTGGGTTTCCATGGACAATTCCTCTTGCTGTTCTTCCCGTCCAGACAGTCTGATTTAGTAGCGGTAGTGAGCAGGTTTGTAAGGGCCTTCAACAGGGATGTTGAGGTACTCGGCCTGTTCCTTTGTCAGTTCGGTCAATTGTGCACCTATCTTGTTCAGATGCAGCATGGCAACCTTTTCATCGAGCTTTTTAGGCAAGACATAGACTTCATTCTTGTAGTTGTTGTGATTTTCCCATAATTCAATCTGCGCCATCACCTGATTGGTAAACGAAGCGGACATGACAAAGCTTGGATGGCCAGTGGCGCAGCCAAGGTTAACCAGACGCCCTTCAGCGAGAACGGTCAGACGCTTGCCATCTGGGAAGATGACATGATCAACCTGGGGTTTGATATTTTCCCAGGTATATTGCCGTAAAGAGGCGATATCGATTTCGGAATCAAAGTGACCGATATTACAAACGATGGCCTCATTTTTCATGGCAACCATATGATCATGGGTAATGACATTGAGGTTGCCTGTGGTGGTGACAAAAATATCACCTTGGGCTGCTGCAGCGGCCATATCAACGATACGATAGCCTTCCATTGCCGCCTGCAGAGCACAGATCGGGTCGATTTCTGTAACCCAGACAGTTGCTCCCATACCACGGAATGCCTGCGCGCAGCCCTTGCCGACATCACCATAGCCAAGAACGACACAAATCTTGCCGGCAATCATGACATCGGTGGCGCGTTTGATGCCATCGAGCAATGACTCGCGACAACCATAGAGGTTGTCAAATTTTGACTTGGTCACCGAATCATTGACATTGATGGCCGGGACTTTCAATGAGCCTTCTTCCATCATCTGATAAAGACGGTGGACACCGGTCGTCGTTTCCTCCGACAGACCGTGGATATCAGCGAGCAGTTCGGGGTATTTTTCATGCATCAGCAATGTCAGGTCACCGCCGTCATCGAGAATCATGTTCGGACGCCAGTGATCGGGGCCAAAGATGGTTTGCTCGATGCACCACCAGAATTCCTCTTCACTTTCACCCTTCCAGGCAAAGGTGGGAATGCCGACCGCGGCCATGGCTGCAGCAGCCTGATCCTGGGTTGAAAAAATGTTGCATGATGACCAGCGAATTTCTGCGCCGAGGTCAATGAGTGTTTCCATCAGAACAGCCGTCTGAATAGTCATATGCAGACAACCTGCGATACGAGCGCCCTTAAGCGGCTTCTGACCAGCATATTCTTCACGCAATGCCATCAATCCGGGCATTTCTGTTTCAGCGATGGATACTTCTTTACGGCCCCAATCAGCGAGGCTGATATCGGCAACCTTAAAGTCGGGGTTGAGGTTTTCTACTGGCTGGGTACTCATGGTGACTCCTGTTTCAATGTGCTGGTCTGTTTTGGAAACACTGCTGGCAACAATATTGCGAACAGTGATATGGGTTCATTTTAAGCAAGGCCTGCTGCTTGGCGCAGCGTTTCGGCCTTGTCGGTAGCCTCCCAGGTAAAGTCACTGTCTTCACGGCCAAAGTGTCCATAGGCTGCAGTTTTACGATAGATCGGTCGGAGCAGGTCAAGCATGCGGGTCAGTCCGCCTGCACGAAGATCGAAATGCTCGCGCACGAGCTCTTCAATCTTGCCTTCAGCGATTGTGCTCGTGCCAAATGTCTGGACGCTGATTGATGTCGGTTCAGCGACGCCAATGGCGTAGGAAACCTGGATTTCACAGCGTTCGGCC
>JALWQD010000278.1 GCA_026994735.1 Gammaproteobacteria bacterium
GACATCGTCTACAGCTTGCCAACCTGCTGCGTCAATCAGGTTTGCTGTTGCTACTATCGATCAATGCCTGTGGCCCTACAGGCAACCGCCTCAATACCGGCGTCATTGTTGACCCTCGCCTGCAACCTGACTCGGGCAACACCACCGGCAACCAAGGCACATCAACCCCTCCCCAAAGTGGTGATAGCAGTACTGCCACGCCAGCGACCCCCCCCTCCAACCTGGCGGGCGGCATTGTCTTCCGGGCACACTTCCAGGAGCGTACTTACCATGACCCGAAAAGCTCATGGACACTGACTCTTACAAGTAATAAACGCTTCAGGCTGCAGGGCACCACCAAGCTATCGCCTGTCTCTCTCAGCGGCCAGTGGCGTAACGGTAACCCTCAGCATCTTATCCTCGATAATCATCGAGCAACCCTCTCCGCGCAACCTCTACAACAAGCCGGCCAAAACATTGCCGCCGTTGCACTGACCACCAACCTCCTGGTCATCGAAAACAAACTGCCAACAAATGATGGCGGACTACTCCCCCTGCTCGGCAAACAACAATGTCCGCAAAAGACAAGCCGCTATTATTGGCTCAGCAGCGACCAGGGCCCGCCTGTCTTTGGGCCGCTCAGCTTCAATCCTGCCAATAAACAGCGTCACCAGCCCTGGGCTATGACAGGAGACGGACAGCGGCAGATGCTTACACCACCCGTCATCGCTGCGCCATGCAGCGATGACGCTTCCGAGCGCTACGCCTATGTTTTGCCCGCACCCGGGCAAGCACTGCCTTTAAACGCACTCAAGGGACAATTTGACGGCCTGCTCGCTATCAATGGGAAAAGTGACCAATCGCAGCTCACTTGTGACAGCAATGGCAGCTGTCTCGCAATCAGTCCTCTTCTGGAAAAGAACCTGCGGTGGCAAATCACCGCCATCAACAGCCCACTTGACGGCCTCCTGCGCGGCCGGGTCGACCTGCAATCCCATGCCAGCCTGAGTGGTGTTGACGGCCCTTTTATCTGCTTGAGTGCAAACAACGGTGATGACCTCGCTGCAGCACTCAGCTGTCGCGGTAGTCTCACCAACGGCACAGAGATTAACGCTGTTTTTCAGCGCCGCCCCTGATGCCCTGCTGAAACGGTAAACAGCTCCTTCAGCAACGGTCAATTCACCAGCGATGACCGCTTGTGATTTTTTTGCATGCACAAGGGCTGATGCCAACGCCACCTTCTGTTAAGATCCCTGGCTTAACTTTTCTCATCAAGATGGGTTCATAGTCAGGCATGACCAAGCAACGCAAGGCCATAGCACTCGTCTCAGGCGGGCTCGATTCCATGCTCGCTGTCCGGGTAATCCAGGATCAGGGCATAGCCGTCGAAGGCATCAATTTTTATACCGGATTTTGTGTCGAAGGACACACCCATGCTATTCGTCGCCAGGATCAGGACAAGAAAAAACGCAACAATGCTCTCTGGGTTGCGGAGCAACTTGGAATAAAACTGCATATCATTGATGTCATTGAAGAATACAAGGATATTGTCATCAATCCCAAACACGGCTATGGCGCTAACCTCAACCCCTGTCTGGACTGCAAGGGCTTTATGGTTGGCAAGGCCCGTGAGTGGCTGCCGAAACTAGCCGCAGACTTCATCATCACAGGCGAGGTTGTCGGTCAGAGACCCATGTCACAACGACGCGACACCATGCCCGTCATTGCGCGTGAATCGGGAGCCAATGAGCGACTGTTACGGCCCTTGTCAGCAAAGTTATTGCCACCAACATTACCTGAGCAAGAAGGCTGGGTTGAGCGCGAAAAACTGTTCGCCTTCAATGGCCGTGGACGTAAACCGCAAATCGCCCTTGCCGAGCACTATGGTCTGCATGACTACGCTCAACCCGCGGGCGGTTGCTGCTTTCTGACCAACCCGGAATATTCGGCCAAGCTTAATGATCTCTGGCAGGCCCGTGGCAGCAAACAGTATGAGTTTGATGACATTATGTTACTCAAAATTGGCCGGCATATTCGTCCCTGTGCAAACTTCAAGCTCATTGTTGGCCGTGAAGAAGGTGAAAACAATTATCTCGAAGGCTACCGGAAACAATTTACCCATCTGCATGCCAGCAGTCATTCAGGCCCTCTGGCGCTGATCGATGGTGTTTATAATGACACTGACCTTGTCCTTGCTGCCCGCCTCGTTGCCCGCTTTGGTCAGGGCCGGGATGCCGAACATGTCACGATCGAGATTGGCGAGCCCGGCAAGCAGCCACAAAGGCTCGAAGTTAGCCCGATGCCGAGCGCGGAAATCCCGCAATCATGGTATATCTAGAGGTCACCTGACAATGAGCCAGCATCTACTCGATGTCAGTGGACTCCTTTGCCCATTACCTGTCATCCGCACACAGGCAAAGATTACAGAACTTGATGCGGGTGATATCCTTGAAGTGATATGCACCGACCCGGGGGCAAAAGAAGATATTCCAACGTGGTGTCGAATCCACGGCCATGAGGTCATGCAGATTGGAGAACAGGACAGGCTGATCCGTTTTCAGATCCGCATCAGCAATGGCTAGCTTGCAATGCCGCACCTGTTTGCAGCAAACCGCTGCGGCATTGCACCAGCTTTGTGCAGCTGCCGACAGCCATGGGATGTTAATGTCAAGAGAAACAATCAGTTACTCTATGGCATATTTATTGCTTTAGCCACGGTCACTGTTTTTGGCTGTTGTCTATAGCCGACAAAAGATGCCTAAGAAATTAGGTTTTTCGCACCGACTTCTTTTTTCAGGAGGGTATTATTGTGAGTGATGCAAGCAAGAAGGTCTTCGAACTGGTCAAGGAAAACGAATGCCAGTTCGTCGATATCCGTTTTACCGACACCAAGGGCAAGTGGCAGCACGTCACCTTCCCTATAACCGAACTTAGCGAAGATTCCTTCGAAGATGGCTTTGCCTTCGACGGTTCATCAATCTATGGCTGGTGCGATATCAACAATTCCGATATGGCCATCATCCCGGATCCCGACAGTGCCAAGATTGATCCCTTCATTGAAGCCTCAACCCTGGTTCTCGTTGGCCAGATCATTGATCCTATCACCGGCCAGGACTACAACCGCTGTCCTCGTCAGGTTGCCCAACGCGCCATGGGACATATTCGTTCAATCGGCCTTGCCGACACGGCCTATTTTGGCCCTGAACTCGAATTTTTCATCTTCGATAGCATCCGCTATTACAATGATATGGGTGGCTGTGGCTACGAAATTGATTCCGAGGAAGCGGCCTGGAACTCAAACCGCAACTATGAAGGCGGCAATACCGGCCATCGTCCAAAGGTCAAGGGTGGTTATTTCCCTGTACCCCCTGTCGACTCACTGCATGAAATTCGCAACGACATGTCTTTAGTGATGACCGAGCTAGGCATCCATATGGAATGTCATCACCACGAAGTCGCCACCGCAGGCCAGTGCGAGCTGTCCATGCGTTTTGGTGAACTGCTTGATGTCGCTGACCGCTCACAGTGGTACAAATACGTTGTCCACAACGTCGCCGATGCTCATGGCAAGACAGCAACCTTCATGCCCAAGCCTGTCTTCAATGACAACGGTACGGGCATGCATACTCACCAATCGCTCTGGAAAGATGGCGAGAATATTTTTGCCGGCGACAAATACGCGGGCCTTTCTCAAGAAGCCCTCTGGTACATCGGTGGCATCATCAAGCATGCTCGCTCACTGAACGCTTTCACCAATGCTTCAACCAACTCATACAAGCGTCTGGTACCTGGTTTTGAAGCACCGGTTATGCTCGCCTATTCGAACCGTAACCGTTCAGCATCAATCCGCATTCCTGTCGTCAACAACCCCAAGGGACGTCGTGTCGAAATTCGCTTCCCGGACCCAACCGCCAATCCTTACCTGGCCTTCAGTGCCATGTTGATGGCTGGCCTTGATGGCATTGCCAACAAGATTGATCCTGGCGAGGCTGCCGACAAGAATCTCTACGATCTGCCGGCGGAAGAAGGGAAGAAAATTCCTACGGT
>JALWQD010000279.1 GCA_026994735.1 Gammaproteobacteria bacterium
TCGATGGTCTGTTTGAGAAACCCATGGGCAATGGCACGGCACTGACCGTCGAGGGTGAGTTCAAGTCCTTTGATGTCTCGACCAATGCTGCCACCCCGGTATTGCCAATGTTCGATGGTGATGCCTACTTTCTCAGCGTCGCCTATCTGATGGGACATAACAGCGGCCCCGGCATGTATCAGCCCTACTTACGTTACACCAGTAACGAGCCCAACAGTGGTGCCAGCAGTTCACTGACCGAACTCGGCCTCAACTACATCATTTCAGCACATAACCTGAAACTGAACGTCAACCTGACGACCGGTGATGCCAATGCCAGCGGTGCCGCCGGCAACGATGTCGATGCGATCACTTTCGGTGCCCAGTTTCAAATCTAATCGCCAGACCAGGAGAAACAGAATCATGCAACA
Organism: Gammaproteobacteria bacterium; assembly: GCA_026994735.1. Lineage (GTDB taxonomy): Bacteria > Pseudomonadota > Gammaproteobacteria > SZUA-140 > SZUA-140 > RI-283. Next base: position 411 of record JALWQD010000279.1, read on the forward strand.
GAAATTGAAAACACTGGCTATTGCCGCGGCTGTAGCCACGGTAACACTTACCAGCAGCAGCCTCAGCTGGGCCAGCGATACCATCAAGGTCGGTGTCCTGCACTCGCTCTCGGGAACGATGGCAATCTCGGAAACGACCCTAAAAGACACAATGCTGATGCTCATCGACGAGCAGAACAAGAAAGGCGGCATCCTGGGCAAGAAACTGGAGGCCGTGGTGGTTGACCCCGCATCCAATTGGCCGCTGTTTGCGGAAAAAGCCCGCGAACTTGTGGCCAAAAACAAGGTTGATGTTGTCTTCGGTTGCTGGACATCGGTGTCGCGCAAATCGGTTCTGCCAGTATTTGAAGAACTCAACAGCATCCTCTTTTATCCGGTCCAGTATGAAGGCGAAGAATCTTCCAAGAACGTCTTCTACACCGGCGCAGCGCCAAACCAGCAGGCAGTGCCTGCTGTCGACTATTTGATGAACGAGATCGGCGTCAAACGCTGGGTACTGGCCGGCACCGATTATGTTTATCCACGGACGACAAACAAAATCCTCAAAGCCTACTTGCTCGCCAAGGGTGTGAAAGAAAAAGACATCATGATCAACTACACGCCCTTCGGACATTCCGATTGGCAGTCGATCGTCTCCGACATCAAAAAATTCGGCAGTGCCGGCAAGAAAACGGCCGTCGTCTCGACCATCAATGGCGATGCCAACATCCCTTTCTATAAGGAACTGGGCAACCAGGGAATCTCGGCCGAAGATATTCCGGTCGTGGCCTTTTCAGTCGGCGAGGAAGAGCTTTCAGGCCTCGACACCAAGCCTCTGGTTGGCCACCTGGCCGCCTGGAATTACTTCATGAGCGTTGAATCCGACGAAAATGAGGAGTTCATCGATGCCTGGAAAGACTTCATCAAAGACAAGAAGCGTGTCACCAATGACCCGATGGAAGCGCATTACATCGGTTTCAACATGTGGGTCAAGGCTGTTGAAAAGGCCGGCACCACCGATCCGGAAACCGTCCAGCAAGCCATTATTGGCGTCACGGTGCCGAATCTCTCCGGTGGCTACTCCGCCATGATGCCGAACCATCACATCACCAAGCCTGTCTTGATCGGTGAAATACAGGACGACGGTCAGTTCGATATCGTCTGGCAAACCTCCGGCCTTGTTGCCGGTGATGCCTGGTCAGACTATCTGCCCGGTTCACGTGATCTGATTGCCGACTGGCGCACCCCTTTGTCTTGCGGTAACTACAACGTCAAGACAAAGAAATGTAGCGGCCAGAACTACTGATCGCCCAGGCAAGTGACTGCATGCGGGCGAAGAGCCAATCTCTTCGCCCGCATCTTCGTCAACAACCTTGATTGCTATGAATGAGAACATCATGTCGGTAACTAAAAAAACGGGGCATTCAGAGCCCATCTTCAGCCGTCTGCTGGCGCTGGTTTTCGTGCTCAGTTGCACAACCGCGGTGCAGGCTGCCAACAGCATTGAAGAGGCATTGAAAACCCTCACCGGCAAGAATTATCAGCTCAAAGCCATGGCGATCGATACCCTTGCCCAGCAAAAAAACGCGCGTGCTGAAAAAACCCTGCGGGCACTCCTTGAAGGAAAGTTGTATTACGCCAAGCGCGGGAAACAGCTCTATTTCATGCACCATGTGGCAGACCAGTATACCTTCACACCGCTAGTCACTGGCGAGGTCAAGAGCCAGACCCGCAAACGCGGTTTCAAGAAAGTCAAAATCAACAACCGCCTGCGCAGTCGGATACGACAGGCACTGGCGATGATGCAATTGCAACATGATGATGCCCGGATTCGCCTGGCCGCTGTCCAGGAACTGCTGAAAAAACCGAATACAGCTACAAGCCAGCAGGTCAGTCCCCTCATCGCAACGGAAACGGATTCACGGGTGCGCGCTGCGATGCAGACACTGGTTGCCGTCAGCCAGCTTGGCAGCACCGAACCTCAGTCTCAGCAGGCCGCCATCAAGACTCTTGCGAACAGCCTCAACAGCACAGCCATGAATGCTTTGCGTGCTTATAACGCACCCAACGATGAACTTGCGGAGCAGGCCCAGGCAGCTATTGACACTATCGACGCCAAACGTCGCTTCTATGGCCATGCCGAAACCATCTTCTTTGGGCTCAGTCTCGGTTCCGTACTGGCCCTGGCGGCCATCGGTCTGGCCATTACCTTTGGTGTCATGGGCGTTATCAACATGGCCCATGGCGAATTAATCATGATCGGCGCCTACACCACGTATGTCGTCCAACTGTTGATGCCGGAACATATTGGCCTGTCGGTGCTGGTCGCGATACCGGCGGCCTTTCTCGTCTCGGCCTTGTTCGGCATGCTCATCGAATTAACGATTATTCGTCATCTTTACGGCCGGCCACTGGAAACCCTGCTCGCTACCTTCGGTGTCAGCCTGGTGTTGCAGCAACTGGTCCGTTCGATATTTTCACCGCTCAACCGCAGTGTCGAGACTCCCGCCTGGATGTCGGGTGCCTGGCAAATCAACGAGGTGCTGGCACTCACCTGGAACCGCTTTTACATCATTCTTTTTTGTCTCGCCGTCTTTAGCGTCCTGATCGCTGTCATGAAAAAAACCTCACTCGGCCTGCAGGTACGTGCCGTCGCGCAAAACCGGCAAATGGCCCGGGCCATGGGTGTGCGCTCAAAATGGGTTGATGCCCTGACCTTCGGCCTCGGCTCGGGGATTGCCGGCCTCGCTGGCGTCGCCTTGAGCATGCTGACCAACGTCGGCCCCAACCTCGGCCAGGCCTATATCATCGATTCCTTTATGGTCGTCGTCTTTGGCGGCGTCGGTAATCTCTGGGGCACGCTTGTCGCCGGCATGAGCCTCGGTATCATCAACAAGATTCTGGAACCCTGGGCCGGCGCTGTACTGGCCAAGATTCTCGTACTGGTGTTCATTATTCTCTTCATCCAGAAGCGCCCCAAGGGACTGTTCCCGCAAAAGGGACGGGCAGCTGATGATTAAACATTCATTGAATAGAGGCCTCAATGCCAAACCCGACGGCCTCCTATCATCCAACGAAAGGCCTGCTGTGCCATGTCATTGCTAAAAACCCTCCAAAACGACAAACCGGGCTGCTGGATGCTCGGCACACTGCTGGCAATCAGTATTGCTGTGCCAGCATTGAATTTGCTGACGACCGATAGCAGCAGCCTGCATCTGTCGACCTACACCGTTACCCTGTTGGGTAAATACCTGACCTATGCCCTGCTGGCAGTCGCGGCTGATCTGGTCTGGGGCTATCTCGGTATACTCAGCCTCGGTCATGGCGCCTTCTTTGCTCTCGGCGGTTATGCCATGGGCATGTACTTAATGCGCCAGATAGGTGACCGTGGCGTTTATGGTGACCCGATACTGCCCGATTTCATGGTCTTTCTTAACTGGCAGGAGCTGCCCTGGTTCTGGCAGGGATTTGATCATTTTGGTTTCGCGGTGGTAATGATTTTTCTCGTACCGGCCATGCTCGCCTATATTTTCAGTTATCTGGCCTTCCGCTCACGGGTAACCGGCGTCTATTTATCGATCATTACGCAAGCGCTGACCTACGC
>JALWQD010000280.1 GCA_026994735.1 Gammaproteobacteria bacterium
TGGATGGTCTATAACGGTGAGATATACAACCATGATGAGATCCGACGTGACCTGGAAGCGGAAGGCGAGGTGTTCTATGGGCGCAGCGATACCGAGGTGGTACTGCGTGCATTCCGGCGCTGGAGGCAAAGTTGTGTTGAGCGTTTCAACGGCATGTTTGCATTTGTCATCTGGGACGACATGGAAAAGAGTATATTCTGTGCGCGTGACAGGATTGGAATTAAACCATTTTACTATGCGTTTTTAGATGATAATTTTATCTTTGCATCAGATATCCAGACTCTTTTGTCAAGCGGTCTTATTGAACCGCAAGCTGACGTGGAATCTCTTTTTTACGGCTTGAGTTTTGGGGTGGCGCCTCGTCCTAATACCTGCTTCAAAGGCATCAGGGCGCTCGAACAAGCCCATTGGATGATTATATCGTCCGGTGGTCGCGTCCATAAACATCGATACTGGGCAATACCTATCGGTAATCAAGATACCGCAATGACGGAAGCGGAAGCCATAGCAACGCTAGAAGAGCTTCTGTTGGCTGCAGTGAAAAAACGTCTTGTAGCGGATGTTTCTGTCGGAACGTTCATGAGCGGTGGAATAGATTCAACTACTGTATCCGCTATGGCCGCAAAGTCGCATCCAGGTATCAAGGCGTTTACGTTGGCATTTAAGTCAGATCGGGAACTCAATGAGCTAGAGCAGGCACAGGCAACAGCCAAGCTTTATCCGATGGAGCATGTGATCGAAGATGTGGACGATGAGTCCATCGTTGGGCACATCGAACAGATGGTCTTCTGCTATGAGGAACCCTTCTATGACATTTCGCCGAATTACGTTGTTTCCAAGCTTGTTGCGCGACATGGCATCAAGGTCGTGCTTAATGGTCTTGGTGGCGATGAGTTGTTCGGTGGCTATCCATACTTCTCATGGCGCTACAGATGGCTTGCTCTCAAGCGCATGCGCTTGATATTGTCAATTGCCCGGCGCATTCCCGTCGTCAGTCATCTTGCAGACAGGCTGCATCGAATTGCGGCAACCGAATCTGCTGATCGTTTCGCCGTAGCAGTACGGACATTTCTCACCGATCTAGAGAAGAGACAGTTGTTCGCATGTGATGATGTTGACGATCTGGATACAGTTGAAGCGATCCACCGTCTATATGTCGGCGACGATGTTGAATTTTCGAGCTTCATCGAAGCCGTGAGCTATATTGACTTGGTCAATTATATCGGGAATCACCATGTTTATCGCGTAGATAAGTTCACAATGAATTTCTCGATCGAGGCGCGGCTACCTTTCCTAGACCATGAGTTGGTCGAGGCAGCTTATCGGATTCCAGACCATTTCAAGATCCGCGGAGCCACCCGAAAATATCTCCTCAGGCGGGTGGCGGAAAAGTATATTCACAGGAGTTGCCTCGAATCTAGGAAGAAAGGATTTGATTTGCCTACGGATCGTTGGATGCGAGGTTGGTTGTCGGGGTTCGTTCGGCAGCATCTAGAACGTTTGGCACAGCGAGATGAGTTCGATGCTACAACTATTTTCGAAATATACCGCCAGTGGCGCATAAGGGCCCGATCCTTTCGCAGTATCTGGGAGTTGGTTTCTCTGGAGATGTGGTATGAGCAATTCATTGACAAAGGGCGGTCAGGGTGGTGCATGGCCGCTACGCATTTGGATTAAACGGGGGCGTCGCTGTGTATAAGGATAAGGTGATTGCCGTGGTGGTTCCGGCACATAACGAGGAAAGCCAGATCGGAAAGGTGCTTGACACCATGCCAAAATTTGTAGACCACATCGTTGTAGTGGATGACGCGAGTACGGATGCAACTGCCAAAGTGGTGGAGGAAAGGAAAAAGGATGATCAACGCATCATTTTGCTCATCCATGACTCCAACGAGGGCGTCGGTGGCGCAATTGCAACCGGTTATAAGTGGGCGCGCGATCATGGCGTGGATGCTGCAGCGGTAATGGCCGGAGATGGGCAAATGGCACCCGAGGATCTGCCTGATCTGCTGGATCCGGTCGTCAGCGGAGAGGTCGACTATGCAAAAGGTAATCGGCTTTATTCAGGCGAGGCGTTCAGAATCATTCCAAAAGTTCGGTATTTTGGGAACTCAATCCTGACCTTATTGACAAAAATCGCTTCAGGTTACTGGCATATCGTGGATTCACAAACAGGCTATACAGTCATTGGTAGAAGGGCTCTGAAGACGATCGACTGGGACAGCATGTACAAGCGTTACGGCCAACCCAATGATCTGCTGGTGCGTTTGAACATAGAAGGATTCAAGGTACGGGATGTTCCGATTCAGCCTGTATACAATGTGGGAGAAAAGTCCGGGATTAAAGTTTACAAGGTTGTTTTTTCCATCAGCTGGCTGTTGTTTAAAAGGTTTTGGTGGAGATTGTTCGAGAAGTACGTGATCAGGGACTTTCATCCATTAGTATTCTTTTATATCTTGGGATGCATCCTGTTAATCATGAGTCTTGGTTTCTTCGGTCATGTCATGTGGTTGTGGGGCAAGGACGGACATGTGCCGGAAATGTCCGCCTTAGCTTGGATGTTTACATTTGCTTCCGGCCTGCAATCCCTGTTCTTCGCGATGTGGTTTGACATGGAATACAACAAAGAGCTTCGGTGATGCTGGATTTCAGTCAAGCCATGTACCGCAGGCTGGTTTGTTCACTTAAGAACACAGGGCGACGGTTCGTGCGCTTTAGAGATCTCGATCGGGTGGGGCCTGAGGACAGCGTCGTATTGCTCCGCCATGATGTCGACAGGCTACCGGGGCGCAGCCTGCAGATGGCCAGGATAGAATGGGAGCTCGGAATCTGCAGCACATATTTTTTCAGAACGAAACCGTGGTCATTTTCAGAGAAGATAATCGAAAGAATCCTAGTCATGGGCCACGAAGTAGGATACCACTATGAGAGTCTGAGTGACGCTCGTGGCGACTATGCACGTGCATGGGAGCTGTTCATCGATGGTATCGAGACCTTCCGTCCTCTGACGGATATCAAAACCATCGCCATGCATGGCAGGCCGTTGTCGCCGTGGGATAACCGCATGCTTTGGCAGCATTATGACTATCGCGATGCCGGGGTCGATCGCGAGGCATATCTCGATATCGACGGCGCCCGCTTCATGTACATAACAGACACAGGGCGTCGTTGGGATGGTGAAGGGAACATGCGTGACCATTTACAGGGTACACCCAGAAACATACAGATAAGGACCACGGAAGACTTGATTGGCTTTGTTGGCGCATATGCCGGAGATCTTGTTGTTTCCTCTCATCCCGAACGATGGACGGCGGGTCCTGTGGGTTGGACTCAGGCCTGGGCGACCGATGTCACGGTGCAGGTGATCAAACGGCTGGTCCAGCATACACGTTCTGTCATGAGGACGGTTAGAAGCTAGACGGTATAACAAGGAGATAGTCGGCAGCATGCGTATTATTGTTCTCAATTGCTTCAGCAGGAATTCTCTTGCGATCATAAAGGCCCTGCACCCCTCAATTGAAATCATAGGAGGCGCTGTTTATCGTCAGGACTATCTTCTGATCCGGCCAGATAAATACTTTCGACATCGGCGAGTGAAGGAAATATTCAGGCACCGCGATCCCAAGATCAGCGGTGAAGGTTTTCTTGAGGACATTATAGCCGCCTGTCGAAAATATGACGCGCAAGCGGTCATGGCGTCCGGCACATCAATAACCAATTATCTTTCCTTCTACAAGGAGAAGATCGAAGAAACCACAGCTGCCACGGCGCTGGTGGAGCCGTTCAACAAGCTGGAACGGCTCACCGACAAATGGCACACCTATGAACTGGCCTGCAAAGAAAAGGTGCGGGTGCCGCGCACGGTGTTGTTGGATGGCAGGGAAGATATGGAAGATCACCTTGCCGATCTGGGTTTCCCTCTGGTGCTCAAACCCAGGCGCTCGTATGCGGCGATCGGTGTACGTTTTAT
>JALWQD010000281.1 GCA_026994735.1 Gammaproteobacteria bacterium
CCTTTATGTGCGCGGGCCGAACGGTAGTGGCAAGACGACACTCTTACGCATGCTTTGCGGCCTGACCCGGCCTGCCGAAGGTAAATTATTATGGCGAGGGCTGCCGGTTCGCGGTAATGATGATGAGTTTTGCCAGGAATTACTTTATTTTGGTCATCGTCCGGCAATCAAGGATGAGCTTGATGCTGTCGAAAACCTCCAGACTGCTTGTATTTTAGCCGGCCAGGCACTGGCCCGGAGTGAGGCCCGCGATGCACTCGCAACGATGGGCCTGGGCGACCATGATGATCTCCCTGTTAAACTCTTGTCACAAGGGCAGCGACGAAGGGTGGCGCTGGCCCGGTTGCTGGTTTCCCAGGCCCGTTTATGGATACTTGATGAGCCCTTTACTGCTCTCGATATAAGCGCTATCGAAGGGCTTCAGCATTCAATTGGTGAACATTTACAGCGGCAGGGTGTCATAGTACTGACAACGCACCAGTCTGTTGAGCTTGGTGCGGCCAGGACGCGCGAGGTCTATTTGGGCCAATGATGACGACCGGACCGTTGACGGCCATGTTTTGTCTGCTCCGGCGGGAACTGATTCTTGCTGGCCGACGTGTTTCAGATGTGCTGACGACGCTTTTTTTCTTCGTCATTATAGTCAGCCTGTTTCCTTTGGGAGTGAGCCCCGAAAGTGAGACCTTGCGGACAATTGCACCGGGGGTCGTCTGGGTGGCCGCATTACTGGCCTCAATGCTGGCGCTGGCGCGATTGTTCGACGAAGACTATCGCGATGGTTCCCTTGAACAGATGTTGCTGGCACCCCAGCCGTTGGCATTGCTGGTACTGGGCAAGGTTCTTGCGCACTGGTTGTTGACCGGAGCGCCATTGGTCTTGATTTCACCCTTGCTGGGCTTGCAGTTCGGCCTCTCTGCGGCTGATTTGAAGGTGTTGGTGATCGCTCTTCTGCTAGGAACGCCCTCTTTGAGCCTGATCGGCTCGATTGGTGCTGCTTTGACACTGGGGCTGCGCGGAGGGGGAGTGCTGGTGTCATTGTTGATTTTACCGCTCTATGTGCCGGTGCTGATTTTCGGGGCCGGGGCCGTTGAGGCAGCGGCATCTGGACTGGGTGCAGACGCCCATATATCCTTGCTGGCGGCTATTTTGATTATCGCATTTTGTTGTGTGCCCTGGGTGACGGCGGCGGCATTACGTATTTCGCTTGATTGATGGCGATGGTTTTTTCTGACGATACGCTAGGCTGATGAGCTTGTAGCGCAAACGGAAGCAACTGGAATTACTGAATTATGGCTTTGAATCTCTTTAAATTGTCATCACCTGCGAGCTTTTATCCCTTCGCCGGACGTTTGATTCCCTGGTTTGTCGTGCTGACAGTATTGTTGACTGTGGCCGGGCTTTATCTGGGGTTTGTCGTCGCGCCAACCGACTATAAGCAAGGTGAGGCCTATCGGATTATGTTTGTGCATGTGCCGGCAGCCTGGATGTCGATGTTTATCTATGTCGTCATGGCCGTTTATGCGGGGTTGGCTCTGGTTATGAATACACGTTTGTCGACAATGATGGCGACTGCATTGGCACCAACAGGGGCGATGTTTACCTTTATCGCTCTCTGGACTGGCGCTTTCTGGGGCAAGCCGATGTGGGGTGCCTGGTGGGTCTGGGATGCTCGCTTGACTTCAGAATTGATTCTGCTTTTCCTTTACATCGGTTATATGTCGCTCTATGCAGCCATTGATGACCCTCGTCGAGCAGCACGGGCCAGTGGATTACTGGTGCTGGTCGGTGTTGTTAATGTGCCGGTCATCTACTTTTCGGTAAAGTGGTGGAACACTTTGCATCAAGGTGCGTCTGTCAGTTTTGGCCAGGCACCAGAGATGGCAGCGACCATGTTGATGGCCATGTTGATTATGTCGCTGGCCTTCTGGATGTATACCATAGCCATTGTGCTGATGCGCGTACGCTGCGAGATCCTCGAGCGTGAGCGGCAGAGTGAATGGGTACAGGAAGCGATTGCCAGGGAGCGTGGAAATGGCTGAGTTTGTATCCATGGGTGGTTATGGTTTCTATATTTGGGGATCCTACCTCGTGACAGCACTGTTGATGGTGGTTGAGGTGATCCTGGTGCGACGGCGACGGCAAAAGCTGTTAACGCGTTTGGCACGTATCAGTGCTAGAAATTCGCAAGAATCAAGTGAGAGAAAATCATGAAACCAAGACAGAAACGACTGGCCATGGTGGCTATAGGGCTCGTAGGCCTGGGTATTGCTGCAACATTGGTGCTGCGGGCATTCAATAGTAATTTGGTGTTTTTTTTCAGCCCGACTCAGGTGGTTGCCAAAGAGGCACCAACCGAGGGTGATTTTCGCCTCGGAGGGCTGGTCGAAACGGGTAGCTTGCAGCGTGAAGATGACGGACTGACTGTCCACTTTACTGTCACGGATACAGCTGTGACGATCCCCGTGACCTATACCGGTATCTTGCCGGATTTGTTTCGTGAAGGTGAAGGTGTTGTTGCCCAGGGGCGCTTAGGGCCTGATGGTATCTTTCGGGCTGAGGAAGTTCTCGCCAAGCATGATGAAAAATATATGCCGCCTGAAGTCGCTGATGCCCTGGCCAAGGCCAAGGACGTCAATGCACAAATGGCTGGAAAAGTGGCAGAGGGTTCCTTATGATTCCCGAAATCGGGCATTTTGCCCTGATTCTGGCGCTGACGATGGCGATTGTTCAGGGCATTATTCCTCTTGTCGGCGCTTCGCGTGGTGTTGATGCCTGGATGCGTTTTGGTCGCTCGGCGGCGCAAGGACAGTTTGTTTTTATTGCGACTGCCTTTGCCTGTCTGGTCTATGCCTTTATCAATAATGATTTCTCGGTTCTTTATGTTTCCCAGCATTCAAATTCAGATTTGCCGCTGCAATATCGTATTGCCGCACTCTGGGGTGGGCATGAGGGGTCGATGCTGCTCTGGGTGTTAATGCTGACGGGTTGGGGTATGGCCGTGGCCTTTTTCAGTCGCCGTTTGCCGGCGGATGTGATTGCTCGTGTACTCGGTGTCCTGGGCCTGATTTCTTGCGGTTTTTTATTGTTTATCCTCTTCACCTCTAACCCTTTTACCCGTTTATTGCCTGCCGCCCTCGAAGGGCGAGATCTGAATCCCCTGTTGCAGGATCCGGGATTGGTGATTCATCCGCCCATGCTCTATATGGGTTACGTTGGTTTTTCAGTGGCCTTTGCTTTTGCTATTGCCGCCTTGCTGGGCGGTCGTCTTGATGCCGCTTGGGCGCGTTGGTCACGTCCCTGGACAGTCATTGCCTGGTCTTTTCTAACCATGGGTATCGCACTGGGTAGCTGGTGGGCTTACTATGAACTTGGTTGGGGCGGCTGGTGGTTTTGGGATCCCGTCGAAAACGCTTCTTTTATGCCCTGGCTAGCGGGTACTGCCCTGATTCATTCGCTGGCTGTGACGGAAAAACGCGGCAGTTTTAAGAACTGGACCGTGCTGTTGGCGATTATTGCCTTTAGTTTGAGTTTATTGGGTACCTTCCTCGTGCGTTCGGGGGTTCTGACCTCCGTGCATGCCTTTGCTTCAGATCCCAGCCGCGGTGTTTTCATCCTGACCTTGCTGGTACTGGTGACAGGGCTCTCACTGGGTTTATTTGCCTGGCGTGGTTCGAAGGTAGGGCTTGGAGGCCGTTTTGCCTTGCTTTCACGCGAGTCATTCCTGTTGGCCAATAATGTGATGTTTATTGTCGCCACGGCAACAGTCTTACTGGGGACGCTTTATCCGTTGTTGATCGATGCCTTGGGAATGGGGAAAATTTCGGTTGGCCCCCCCTATTTTGCCCTTGTCTTCGTGCCGATCATGGCACCGCTGGTCTTTCTCATGGGGGTCGGGCCAGTGGCAAGCTGGAAGCAGGCAT
>JALWQD010000282.1 GCA_026994735.1 Gammaproteobacteria bacterium
CTTCCGCGCATGTCCTTGCGACGGCCCGGAATCACTGTCACCAAGCTTGTAAAGCCAGTGAGCAGCGACACCAACCTCGGCCACCTTGGCCATATTCTGCGAGCGGATCTGTACTTCAAGGTGGACGCCATATGCGCCAAACAGGATCGTATGCAGCGACTGGTAACCGTTGGCCTTGGGAATAGCGATATAATCCTTGAAACGACCGGGAACCGGTTTGTAAAGGCTGTGAACTATACCCAAAGTACGGTAACAGTCATCCGCAGCAGCAACCGTGATACGAAAAGCATAGACATCAAATACGGCCGAGAAAGGCAAGTGTTTTGCGCGCATCTTCTGATAGATACTATAGACATGCTTTTCTCGCCCCTGAACGACAAAATCAACCAGCCGCTCCTCTTCCAGACGCTGCTCGATATTTTCCTGAATCTTGCCAATAATTTCACCACGATTGCCGCGAGCTTTACGCACAGCCTCGGACAAAATGCGATAACGCATCGGATAACTCTCAGCAAAACTCAGTTCCTGCAGCTCGGTACGAACCTGATTCATGCCCAGCCGGTTGGCAATGGGGGCATAGATTTCCAGCGTTTCACGGGCAATTCGCTGTCGCTTTGCCAACGGCATTGCGCCCAGCGTGCGCATATTGTGCAGGCGATCTGCAAGCTTGATGATAATGACACGGATATCCTCTACCATTGCCAATAACATCTTGCGCAGGTTCTCGGCCTGCGCCTGCTGGCGACTCAGGGAGCCTATCTGGGTCAGTTTGCTGACACCATCAACCAATTCGGCCACCTCATCACCAAAACGGGCGGCAATCTCTCCTTTGCCAACGCCGGTATCTTCGATGACATCATGCAGAATTGCCGCCGCTATTGTCACCGCATTCATACGCATTTCAGCGAGGATCATAGCCACTGCCAACGGGTGACTGATGTAAGGCTCGCCGGAGAGACGGCGCTGACCCGTGTGTGCCTTGGCAGCACATTGATAGGCATCACTAATCAGGGCCAGCTCGGTTGCCCCGAGATAGCCCTGCAGATAGGCATTCAGATCACTGGTTAGAAAGCCGGCATCGCTGCCCTCGCAGGCACCCGTAGCCGGCTCTCCGTCAAGCTCATTATTGGCAGCTTCTTCCGCGCTGGCCATAATAACTGAAGAGGCTTTACGCCCCGCCGCCAGCCGGTGAGTCTTCTCCGAGCAACTCTTCTTCACTGACCATCGATTCTTCCGCATGTTCGCGGGCGCTGATTTCGTCGAGTACCTGAGCATTAATAGTGCCTTCGGCAATCTCACGCAAGGCGACAACTGTCGGCTTATCATTATCCCAGGATACCGTTGCCTCCATACCATTGGCCAGCTGGCGTGCGCGCTTGCTGGCAATGCGCACAAGCTCAAAACGATTATCGATATGATCCAGGCAATCCTGTACGGTTACACGAGCCATTCTTGTCTTTCCTCAAAGTCAGTGGTTGTCGATAGATAGATTTAATGGTGATTATAGCGATAAAAGGGGTGCAATTGACATCACTGACGATGACAACGTTGTCCTTCAATAAGTTCTTGCAGTGCGCACGCTGCTTGCTCGAAGTCAGCATTGACAATCTGGAAGTCATATTCATCAGCATGCGAGAGCTCCAGACGAGCGTCACGCATACGGCGGGCGATAATTTGCTCATCATCCTGGGCCCGCGCACGCAGGCGCTGTTCGAGAACATCGATAGATGGAGGTAAAATATAGACAGCCACTGCATCCGGGAGCAGGGTACGCACCGCCCGTGCGCCTTGCCAGTCAATTTCAAGGATCACATCCAGGCCATCAGCAAGACGTTGCTCGACATCGGCATGTGCAGTGCCATAGGCATGGTCAAACACCTGCGCATGCTCAAGAAAGGCACCGGCAGCCACCATGCAAGCAAATTTCTCCGCACTAACAAAGTGATAGTCAACACCATCGACCTCGCCCTCTCTGGGCTCCCGGGTAGTGTGAGAAACGCTGACCACCAAACTATCCAGGCGCTCAATCATGGCCCTGACCAAACTCGTCTTGCCTGCCCCGGAGGGGGCCGAAACAATAAACAGCAGACCTCGGGTGCGGTGCTCACTGCCCACCGGCATGTCATTGCCGCCAATCAATTTTTTCTCATCCACTCGGCTCTTCGCTCTCATTCAACATTTTGAATCTGTTCTCGCATCTGCTCTATCAATACCTTCATCTCCACCGCTGCCGCCGTTGTTGCTAACGATAACGACTTTGATGCCAGTGTATTTGCCTCCCGATTAAGCTCTTGCATGAGAAAATCCAGGCGCCGCCCGACGGGCTCAGCAAGGACGCGTAAACGGTTCACTTCTGCAATATGGGCATCGAGCCTGTCGAGTTCCTCAGCAACATCGCTACGTTGGGCCAGAATAACCATTTCCTGTTCCAGGCGCGCTTCATCAAAGCCTGCATTCAGCTCCTCAAGACGGGCCAGCAGACGTTGGCGCTGGGTCATCAAGACTGCCGGCAAAACAGTCCTGACCTGGTCGACTTGTGCCTGCAACAGGGTACAACGCTTTGCTATCAAGTCGGCAATCATTGCCCCTTCGGCAGCACGTGCCCGACAAAACTCCTTCATCACTTGCGCCAGCAAGGCCATAGCCTGTGCATGGCTGTCGCTGTTAAGCGGCAAACTTTCCTTGACAACACCGGGCCAGGACAAAAGTGCTAACGGCTCTACAGCAGCAACACCGGCTCGTTGCTGCAGCTGATGGCAGACCACTAACAGGGCATCCAGGCGTTCATTATCAATGCTCATTGCCCCGGACGTCACATTATCGGGCAGATAGCGCAAGGAAATATCGCATTTTCCTCGCCTCAAGGAGTCACGCAGGTACTGGCGGCAAGCCCCTTCAATGCCACGAAAGGCATCAGGAAGTCGTAGCGACAAATCAAGATAGCGGTGATTAACGCCGCGAACCTCCCACAGTAAACGACCCTCAGGCAAACTCATCTCCGCCGTCGCAAAGGCTGTCATACCCTCCATCGCAACCTCCAGCTATTTGCCATTATTAGAGTTCCCTTTATCGTTGGCCGGCAAGATTAGCAAACGTTAGCCAGAATACAAGCACAAAAAATGGCCGTTTTTCAGACAACGCATGGCCTCGCAACGACAAATAAAGGCTAGAGGGGATTGTGCCGATAGAACAACTGATAACAACACCAGACTCTTCGGGTTTATACATTTGAGAAATAACGGCAAACTATCCTCTGCGCAACAAAGGCAACCGAACCAACGCGCCTACGAGCGTTATGCCGTCAATCTGAGCGCGGAATGTACGCTGCCGGACACTAAAACCTGCCCTTGCACCATCCTGAATCTTTGTGCCGGAGGCATGTATATCGACCTTCAAGGCCATCCGGCACTCACTCAAGGAGAGCTACTGACAATCCGTGTCATGGCACCGCAAGCCGCTGTCGATGAGCCGAAGCCGACAATATCACTGATCACACGCATTGTACGCCGCGAAGGCCAACATTGTGGCCTCGCCCTGATGGACCCCGCCTGCGCGGATATATTGACGCTCATTGAGCGAGTATCCAAACAATCGCCGGCAACCGTTGGCCCAACATCAAGTGCGAAGGAAAAACAGCCCCGTAGTGACCGTGGCGAAATACTCGTTGAATGCCGCCAGATCATCATTGAACAAATCCCCACCCTGCTCACCGATTTCACCCGTATCATCCGTGACGAGCTCTTCAAATCGGCCGAAGCATCTCACCATGCCAGCGAGCAAAATGCCTACTTCAGTGCCCTGTCGATATTCAATGACCAAAGCGAGCATTTCACTGAACAGGTGCTGGCAAACATCGACAGTGCCCTCCAGCAAGCCCCTTGCCAAGAGCCGCAAGACAGTGCGGAAGACAGCACGGAAGATACCGGACAGCTCACATTAATGGGCGACGAAGAAGTCGAGGAATGGCTCGCAACGACCGACATTATCAGTCTTGCAGAACGCTTAAACCAGACGGAATTAACCGCGCTTGAGCAGCGTCTCGATACTCTTTTCGAGCTTCCTGTCAACGCAGACAACAACCCCTTTCGTCCGCTCATCTTCGCCAATGAATTCCTCTCTGCACTCGAAAAAATGGGGCTGGAAACGGTGGCCACACATTGCTGTCACCATGTTTTTCGCAAGCTACTGGCTGAAACATGTGAAGTGATCTATCCTGAGCTCAACGCCTATCTGATCAAATGTAACATTTTGCCACGACTGCACTTCAAGGTCGGCAAAAAAAAGAAAGTGCGGCAAAAAACAGCTGAGCCCGTAGATAACCTCACGGAGGCAGCAGAAACAAAAAATAATGAAGCAGACGCTGCAAGCCAACAACCGGCAACAACTGAAAATACGACCACAGACACCCGCTCCCCCGGCGAAAAAAGCGGCCGGGATATCTACCAGATCGTTAATGAACTGGAAGGCTTGCGCCATGACCTGCAACAACAGGCACTGCAAGTCGCGGGAAAACTCCCCAAATACAGTCAACAGGCTGAAAACCTCCCGCCCCAGCAGCAGAGACAACAGGCTCAGGCGGAATTATCCGGCCAGGTTGCGACTGCCATTGGCAAAGGACATAGCAACACCGGACTCAGCGACCAAACTGATTCCGACGCAGAGACCTATTCTCTTGGCGATATCTTCCAGGCACTGGATAGTTTGCAACTCAGCCCACCGATTGACCCGGCCGAAAACCATGCCGGCGTCTACCCACAACTTGATGCCCTGCTGCGCACTCAATTTGGAGATGAGCGACAAATTGAATCGCATCAACGCAGTATCATCAATGTAGGCGGGCGCCTGTTTTCTTCCTTGCTTGATGATCAGATTGTTTCCGGCCAGGTCAAGGATTGGCTGAAGAGACTGGAAGTACCGTTATTAAAACTCGCTCTGCAGGATGATTCACTGTTCACGGACAAGAGCCATATTGCCCGACAAATCGTCAACCAGGTGGCAAAGCTCGAAGTTTATGGTGACGATGAGGGCCGTAGTGGCCATTCCCCCGTCCTCGAAGAAGTCGACAGGCTTTTGTCGCGCATCGATCATTCAGACAATATCGATGAATCTGTTCTGAAAAAGGTTTTACGCAAACTCGATATGTTGATTGCCATCCAGGACGATGCCTACGGCGCCAACCTTGACGAGGTCGTCAGTGGTTGCGACAAAGAACAACAGGTGCGCGCTGACGGCATTCATCGTGAACATGAACTGCAACTGCTCGCCGTCAAGCTGTCACCACCGACGACGACAAACAACAATGATGATATCGACGCCCACTGGCGCGACAAGGTAGCTCATCTGAGGCCCGACACCTGGATCCTGTTTATCGATCAAGCCAACAAACCACGACGACTGAAATTGGCCTGGATCAGCAAACACCGTGATCGCTTCGTTCTCGTCAATCTACGCGGCCTGCGTGAATTGACATTGACCGACCAACAGCTGGCACAATCGCTACGGGACAACACGGCATTTATCCTTGAAGACGCTGAAGAGCCCGCTCTTGATCGTGCCCAATACGCGATGTTGCAGCAACTGCACCGGCAACTACTGCACGAGACGACGCATGACCCGGTGACGGGCCTGATCAATCGCCATGAATTCGAAAGCCGCCTCAGCAATACGATTCGGGAACTACACATCAATGGCCATGACGGCAGCTTCAGCCTTATTGACATTGACCAGTTCCGTATCATCAATGATGCCTGCGGCAGCACAGAAGGCGATAAACTGCTGCACCAGTTCGCCCGGCAACTGCGCCAACACTATGGTGATGACGCGGTCATTGCCCGCCTTGGCAATGATGACTTTGCCATCCTCAGCACACAGATCACCAGCACCGAAGCGAAGAAAAAACTGGAAACCCTGAGCATCGATGACTTCCATTTTCAGACTAAATGTTACCCGGTCGATTTCTCCGCCATTGTTTACCCCTTGATAGGTCTCGCTGCCAACGAAGAACCGACAGCCTTGATCAGCAGCGCCAAAGACCTTTGCCGACAAGCAAGAAACCGTGGCGAGGCTATCAGCATTTTTTCAGCCCAATTGGAAGACAAAGAGCGCAAGCGCAGCCTGACCTGGCTAACAAAAGTCAATAACATCATCAGCCATGACGAAAGATTGTCCTTGCGCTATCAGCCCATTGTCCCCATTAGTGGCGACCAGGACGAACCTCATCATTCCGAGATCCTGCTGGCAATGAAAGACGAGCAGGGACGCATCGTATCGCCGCAAGAATTCGTCCTTGCCGCCGAACGTTTTCACAAGATGCCGGTCATTGACAGACTGGTCGTCAACCAGGTCATGAATTGGTTACGGGAACACCCTGACCTCTTCGAACTGACAGGCAGTCTGGCGATCAATCTTTCAGGACATTCCCTTAATGAGAAAGCCTTTCGCAGCTTTCTTGTCGACGAGGTACGAAATGCCGGTGTCCCCGCCGAACGCATCTGCTTTGAAGTCACGGAAACAGCAGGCATTGACAGCCTTCGTCATGCCGCCGACTTCATCAACGAAATTCGTGATCTCGGCTGCCAGTTTTCACTCGACGACTTTGGCAGCGGCATGTCTTCTTATGGCTATTTACGCCAATTACCCGTCGATTTCCTCAAGATTGACGGCATCTTTATCAAAGATCTCGATCAATCCCCGGAGGACTTTGCCATCGTCAAGTCCATCACTGAAATCGGCCATTTTCTGGGCAAGAAAATCATCGCGGAATATGTCGAAAACGAGACAATCCTTGAGCGCCTGCGTGAAATTGGTGTTGACTATGCCCAAGGTTATCACTTTGGCAAACCGCGTTTTCTCAGTGAACTTGAAACAGCCAGTCTGACACGCGTTGGCGGACACCGCCAAGCATAATGGCAAGACTGAAAAAGAGCCGCTGAATGACATATTCAGCAGCTCTTTTTCATCTCGTCAAGCCATACCTAACAGCAACACGGGCGGATATTCATTGCCCCGAAAAACTATTTTTCTTCCTTGTGATAAGCGATCACACGCTCAACTTCATTACGAGAACCGAGAACAACCGGTACGCGCTGATGCAGTTCGGTCGGTTTCAAATCCATGATTCGCTCTGTTCCTGTCGAGCTGACACCCCCTGCCTGCTCAACGATGAATGACATCGGATTGGCTTCGTACATCAACCGTAACTTGCCACCACGCCCGGGATCACGAGCATCATTGGGATACATGAAAATACCGCCACGAACCAGAATTCGGTGCACCTCGGCAACCATGGAAGCAACCCAGCGCATATTAAAGTTATCCCCGCGCGGGCCATCGACGCCGGCAATGCATTCGTCGACATAACGCTTGATCGGAGGAAACCAGAAGCGCTCATTGGAGGCATTAATGGCAAATTCGCGCGTATCCTCAGGGATTTTCATATCCGGATGCGTGAGAATGAATTCGCCGACATTCTGATCAAGGGTAAAGCCATTCGTACCATGACCGGTGGTCATCACCATCATCGTTGAAGGGCCATACAGTGCATAGCCGGCGCAGACCTGCTCAGCACCTGGCTGCATGAAATCTTCTTCGCCAGGATCGCTCACACCTTCCGGACAACGGAGCACCGAAAAGATGGTGCCAACGGAAATATTGACATCGATATTTGATGAGCCATCAAGCGGATCGAAGGCCAGCAGGTATTTTCCTTTCGGATAGCGACTGGGAATAGGGGAAACCTCATCAACCTCTTCAGAAGCCATCCCCGCAAGATGTCCGCCCCATACCGTCGCATCAATCATCATGTCATTGGTAATGATATCAAGCTTTTTCTGCGTCTCACCCTGAACATTTTCACTGCCAGCACTCCCCAGGACACCGATCAGCTGACCTTTATTAACAGCACTGGAAATGTTCTTACAGGCCGTAAAAACATCATTGAGCAGCGCCGTAAAATCCCCTGTTCCCCCTGTACGACGCTGTTCCTCGATAATGAACTGCGTAATCGTCTGACCTATTTGCATGGTTTCCTCTCCTGATTCCAAAATGATTCTGTTCGCGACGGCGTCCTGCAAGGTTTCGTACGGATCTGTCATCCGTCCTTGTCTTCACGCTACCCTCCCGATCAGGCTATTATGGTCAATCCCGGCCACGAAATAAAGGAATTCTCCCGTCAACATCCCGCACACCACCTTGCGCCTGATCATCGGAGTGATATTATTTGTCGCCCTGCTGATCATCGTGGAAGCAAGCCTCGGCTGGCAGCAACTGCTGCAACCCTGGGCCGAGCAGGACCCGTTGACATTATGCCTTGCCCTGACGCTGGTGTTTGCCAGCTACCTGCTCCGCAGCCTCCGCCTGTATCGTTATTTTCACACCTCCATGCGCGGCCAGTTTCTGCTCTGCACCCGTTTGATGCTGCAACATAACCTGCTCAACAATCTGCTGCCGATGCGTTCCGGAGAAATCAGCTTTCCACTCTTGATGCAACGCTATTTTTCCATCCCTCTCAAACAATCATTACCGGCACTGCTCTGGTTTCGCATACTCGACCTGCATACCTTGGCCCTGCTGGTCATCATCTGCCTGCCGATGCCCTGGCGCCAGGAATTTTCAGCACTCATTGCACTGCTGCTACTGCCGCTGCCCTGGATACTCCATCGATGCTCGGGCATCGGCCAACAATACCTCCGGCAAAGCAGCAACAAAAACTGGAAAACGACATTGACCGCGCTCATTGACGGCCTGCCACAAAGCACACATAGCTTGCTTGACTCATGGCTCTGGACAATCAGCAACTGGCTCCTTAAATTGGCCGTTTTTGCCTGGATATTGCAGGTTTTTGTGCCTGTATCCTTCTCGGGCGCCTTGCTCGGAGCGATTAGCGGTGACCTGACAAGCGTCCTGCCAATCAATGGCATTGCCGGTGCAGGCACCTATGAAGCCGGTATCGTTGGCGGGCTTTTGCCCTCTCATATTGATGCGGGCAGTGCCCTTGCAGGAGCGGTCAATTTGCACCTTTTTGTCCTCACGGCAACACTTGTCGGTGGCGCTATAAGCCCGCTTTTAGGACGACGTCATGCCCGTCAATGAAGGGCTACTGCTGGCCATCAACCAAGGTTGGGCCAACCCCTGGCTCGATGAGTTTTTCGGCCTCCTGTCGAGCCGGCTGCTGTTTGCCTTGCCGATGGCTCTCACTCTGCTCGTGGTCTGCTGGTCCAAATGGCAATATCGAGGCTTGCGTGCCTGGTTCCTCATGCTTCTGGTCATCGGCACTGGTGACTTTATAGGCAACCAGCTCAAACACCTTAGCCAACAGCCACGCCCCTGTTACGCAATCGCAGAACAGGTGCGCCTGCCAGGCAGGCCCGCAGGGACTGCCTGTGGCCCCTCATTGAACGGCTGGCCATCGAACCATACCCTGAACTTTTTTGCCATGGCCGCCTTCCTCTCCTTGCGGCTATTACGCCGGCGCGGGACACTCATTCTCTTCGCCATCGCCACTCTCGTCGGCCTGTCGCGAATCTATCTCGGCAAACACTATCCTGATCAGGTAGCAGCCGGTGCACTCATTGGCCTATCATGGGGTATTGTCTGGGCTCTGCTGCTCGCGCGCTACGAACAGCGCAAGCGGTAACCAGGCCATTTACCGGAAGACGACAGGACAGCCCCATGATTGACGAACAGCAGCAATACCCCGCAGAGCAAACCGACCACCCTCATCGACTATCGATTGTCATCCCGATGTATAACGAAGAAGACAATGTCAGACCCATGGCAACTGCCGTCAATGAGGCTCTTAGCCAATACCGTAACCCCTGGGAACTGATCATTGTCGATGATGGCAGCGTTGACAAGAGCATCCCGATCATGAGAGAAATCGCCACTCAATATGGTGCCCATGTGCGCATCGTGCCGCTGCAACGTAATTTTGGCCAGACGGCAGCCATGCAGGCAGGTATCGACGCTGCCCGTGGCGATGTGATTGCCACCCTTGATGGTGACCTGCAGAATGACCCACGGGATATCCCCAGAATGGTCAAGCGCCTGCTCGAAGAAGACCTCGACCTGGTTGCCGGCCGGCGCAAGGATCGCCAAGATAATCTGTTGCGCAAGATACCATCATTCTTTGCCAACCGGCTGATCGTCAAAGTCACCGGTGTTGCCCTGCACGACTACGGCTGTACCTTGAAAATATTTCGCACCAGCATCCTGCGTCAGATCCGTCTCTATGGCGAAATGCATCGCTTCATTCCCGCCTGGATTGCCGCCGCCACTACGCCAGCGAGAATCAAGGAAGAGGTCGTCAACCATCATGCCCGCCAGTTCGGCAGCTCAAAATACGGCCTGTCACGCATCTACCGCGTCCTGCTTGATCTGCTCTCGGTCTATTTTTTCATGCGTTTTCGCAGCCGTCCCAGCCACTTCTTCGGCCGCATTGGCCTCATTCTCGGCTTCATCGGTAGCAGCTGCCTGCTTTACCTGGGTGGCGTCAAGCTCTTCTTGCACGAAAATATCGGCGGCCGTCCCTTATTGCTGCTCGCCATTTTGCTCATCGTCATTGCTGTCCAGTTCCTGACAACCGGGGTACTCAGCGAGATGGTTTCTCATACCTATTACGAAGCAAGCAATCAACGGCCCTATATGATCCGCGAACCTGAACGACTACAAATTGACGATGACCAGGGCTGGAAAAAACCCGCATGAAGAGCGAGCCCTTCCGCCCTCGTCGGCCGTGAGTACCGCCACACCAAAACAGCTATTCTGGCTCGGCCTCGCCTTACTGGCGCTGGTGCCGTCAAGTGCCCTGCTGACTCGCCTCGCTGGCCTGGAAATGCACTTTGATGAAGCACAATACTGGGAATGGTCACAACGCCTTGATTGGAGCTATTACTCCAAAGGCCCGCTGGTTGCCTGGCTGATTGCCCTCAGTGAGGGCCTCTTTGGCCACGGCGAATGGCAGACCCGTCTGCCCGCATGGATTATTCACAGCCTCTGGCTGGGGGCTGTTTATGGCCTTGCTCATGAGGTATGGCAGAGCCACCGGGCCGCTGTCTGGGCACTACTTATCGCCCTCACCACACCGCTCTACTTTGCCCTCGGCCTGGTGATGACCACCGACATCCTGATGTTCTTCTTCTGGACTATCAGCCTTTGGGCGCTGATTCGTGCACTTGTCCGTGAAGAGCCCGTTGCCTGGTATGTTGCCGGTGCCGCCATTGGTGCCGGCGCATTATGCAAGCTCAGCATCGCCCTGCTGCCACTTGGCCTGCTGCCGTGGATTATCATCAAACGCCGACGGCTACTGGCTTCCCCCCACCTCTGGGGCGCCTGTCTGTTGACGCTGATATTGATGTTGCCGTTACTCTATTGGAATATGCAACATGATTGGGTGATGTTCCGCCATGAGTTGCATCACGTCGAAGGAAATGGCCGGGCACTGCCTCTGGAGTTCATCCTCGGACAGTGGTTTGCCCTCTCACCACTCGTCGTTGTCATCGCTATTTATGCCCTCTGGCAACGCCCACAAAATGACACCCAGAGCCTGTTACTGTCATCAGCATTACTGGTCGTGGTCTTTTTTCTCTATAAGGCCATGAGCGCAAAGGTGCAATTAAACTGGCCGGCGCCAGCCTATATTGGCTTGTTAATCCTGCTTGCAGGCCGGATAGAATCTCTCTCCACAGCTTGGCAGAGGCTGTTTATTGGCGGCATGGCGTTGTCAATCCTCTTGTTGAGCATTGCCTTCTTCCCCAGCCGCTTCGGTTTGACAGCCAAACAAGACCCGTTCCGTATCAGCAAGGCCTGGCAGCAAACAGCGCGCCAAATCCGCGACGGCAGCCCCGCTGTCAACTTTCTCTTTACCCATAATTACCAGCTCGCCGCTGAACTTGCCTATTACTGGCCGGGAAAAGCGCTGCCTGTGCACATCCTCAGCCTCGGCCAAAGGCGTTATAACCAGCATGATCTATGGCCTGGCATTGCCTCTGAAGGCGGACATGATGGCCTCTATATCAGTACCTCGACAATGCAACCCTTGCAGTTCAAAACAGCCTTTGACAGCTGTACAAAACCTCGTCCGGTTGAGGTTCTCAACCAGCAGCACGAGCGCATAAGAAGGCTCTTTGTCAGTCATTGCCAGAACTATCATGCGGACACCGTCTGGCCAAAACCCCTGGGTTACTAAGCCTCCTGACGGAACCGATCACGGCAAAATGCGCAATCGCTGACAGATCACGTGCGCACCCGGGCATGCTCCAACAGCTGGCTACAGCAATACCCGCTCGATACCGCCGTCCAGGGCCTTGTCAATAAAGCCCTGCTGCCAATCCTCGCCAAGACGATTACGAGCCAGCTCAACAACCATATAATCACTGTCCAAACCGGTTTCATCAGCATACCGTGACAAGCCTTGCTGGCAGGCCGGACAGGATGTCAACAGCTTGACTTCTCCCGCTTTTACCGACTCCTCGCCGGTCAGCTGGCGAATGCCCTTATGTAACTCCTCAGCCTTGCGGAAACGCACCTGGCTGGCAATATCGGGACGCGAAACGGCGAAAGTGCCGGATTCACCACAACAACGATCCGACAATGCGACCTCTGAGCCCATCAGTGCACTGACGACTTTGAGCGGTTCCTGCGTTTTGATCGGCGAATGACAAGGATCATGATAAAGATACTGCACACCACTCACCCCGTCCATGGAGACCCCTTTTTCAAGCAGGTACTCATGAATATCAAGCAAACGGCAACCTGGAAATATTTGCTCAAACTGATATTTCAGCATCTGATCCAAACACGTCCCGCAAGAAACAATAACCGTGCGAATATCGAGATAGTTCAGGGTGTTGGCCAGGCGATGAAAAAGGACGCGATTGGCCGTCGTAATCTGCCGCCCTTTTTCTTCATCACCACTCGACAGCTGAGGATAACCACAGCATAGATAGCCCGGAGGCAATACTGTCTGACTGCCTGTTTCAAAGAGCATCGCCAGCGTTGCCAGACCGACATCACTGAACAAACGTTCTGAACCGCAACCGGGAAAATAGAAAACAGCTTCGGCATCAACTGGCGCTGACGGATCACGCAGAATCGGTACCAGCTTGTCATTCTCGATCCCGAGCATCGCACGCGTGGTCTTCAACGGCACTTTCTTCGGCAGAGGCCGCTCGACAAAATGGATAATTTGCGCCGCCACTGTCGCCGGCAATGTCGTCGGTGAGGGGGGCTTGCCACGGGCCGGATTGGGCAAGCACCGAGCCAGTTTCGACGCTAATCGCTGAGCCTTGAAGCCCCATTCAATCATGCCCTTGCGCAAGAGATTGATCGCACGGGCAGAGGTCATATTGAGAAAGGCCATTGCCATCCTCGTGGCCAGACTCGGCCGACGTTGGCCACGGTCCTTCAGAATACGGCGCATCAGGATCGAGACATCGCCAAAATCGATATCAACGGGACAGGCAGGCAAGCAACGATGGCAAACCGTACAATGGTCGGCAACATCACCCATGGCATCAAAATGGCGTAAAGAGATTCCCCGCCGGGTCTGTTCTTCATAGAGAAAGGCTTCCAGTATCAAACCGGAAGCGAGAATCTTGTTGCGCGGCGAATAGAGTAAGTTGGCACGTGGCACATGAGTCGTACATACCGGCTTACACTTGCCACAACGTAAACAATGGCGGATTTCGTTATTGAGCGCCCCCAAATCACTCTCTTCGAGAATCAATGCCTCCTGCTGCAGCAGACGCAGTGAAGGTGTATAAGCCCGTTCAAGACCAGAACCTGGCAACAGTTTGTCACGATTAAAACGGCCCAGCGGATCGACTGACCGCTTATAATCGGCAAAGGCAGCGATATCCTCCTCTGCCAGATACTGCATCTTCGTCAAACCAATTCCATGCTCACCCGAAATGACACCACCGAGCAATGTCGCCAGTGCCATCACTTGATCGACAATATTCTCAGCCTCGCGCAGCATTTTATAATCATTCGAATTGACCGGAATATTGGTGTGGACGTTACCATCACCCGCGTGCATATGCAGGGCCACAAATAGGCGTCCAGAACGCACTTGTTTGTGAATACCATCAAAGCGCTGGCGTACAACAGCAAACTCTCCGCCGGCGAATATCTCTTTCAATGGCGCCTCGACCTCACGACGAAATGATATCCGCAATTGGCGACGACGTAATACGGTAATGACGCTGTCACGGCAGCTGGCTTCGACCAGCGGCCCATAATGCGCAAGGTTGCTTTTCTGCTCAGCGATCGAATCGTCGAGGTGATCGAGAATACCCTGCCAGCGCGCACAAACCTCTACCAGCAGCGCGTTGGCAGCGGCCTTCTTTTCCACCACGATACCGGCATCAATGGCGGCCTCCGGCCCAAGCTCGATATCGGCCATGACCTGTTCTGAGAGATAATCACGGAAGGCCGCAATTATCGCCTTCTTGTTCGCAAGTGACTGAATGATATTGATACGCTCAATACCCTCGCCATAATCCACCAGCTTCTCCAGAGGAATCACAACATCCTCGTTAATCTTGAAAGCATTGGTATGTGCGGCAATTGCTGCCGTGCGCGAACGATCCTGCCAAAAACGGCGCCGTGCTGCCGGCGAAACAGCAATAAAACCCTCGCCTTCACGATCGTTGGCAAAGCGCACAATGGTTGCTGCAGCGGCAGCAACCCTGGCTTCATCCTCGCCCGCGACATCCGCCACCAAAACCATCTTTGGCAGACCGCTACGCGGTGCCTTGGGGCTGTATTTGACGGCCCGCAGATAACGCTCGTCAAGATGTTCGAGGCCTGCCAGAACAACGCCGTCCGCTTGCTCAA
>JALWQD010000283.1 GCA_026994735.1 Gammaproteobacteria bacterium
ATTTTTAACGATTGTTAAAATAAAAACCATGTTACTTCACTAACTGTTTTTTCATCCTTTAAAAATATATTTAAAAAGTTATCTGTCAATATCAGTGGCAACCTTTTCAGAGCATCCACTACCAGCATCTACGACAAGGTTCCTGATGGCCTGATTGCGGCTCACACCCCAAGCAAAAAAGGCAGAACAGCTGGGCGGGAGCGGAAAGCCGCGGCGGGCGTTGCTCCTCCATGAGAGAGTTTCTCATCGTTATTATTACTGCCTGCTTATCGGCACGGCAGCAATAAATACGCCCGCCTGCCCACAGATCAACAGACAACATGGCAAGGTGCCCTTTCGGAGCAAATGCTACATACCTTATCTGTCCGTGGATTGAACACCTTTGACTGACGCTGTCAGGTATTGCCGACGACGCCATAACAACAGGGCGACCATCAACAGCGATGCACTGCCTATCGCGGCTGGAAAAAGGGCTGTCGTCCAGGAATAATCTGCCAGGGCGGCGATTGCCAAAACATTACGGATGACAATCATGAAATAGAAGGAGACCACTTCCGCAAATGGCTGCTGGTAAGCCTGGCGCAGCGTTGGTGCAAAAGCGAGCATATCAATTAGCGTCATGATAACGACGGCCGCCAGGGCTTCCTCTGTCAGCCACCAGAATGGCAGCGCCGACAAAGCCAAATATAGAAAAACACGGTCACTGACTGTTGATGGCAATGCCCGTCGCTGACACCAGGCAAGCCAGGCGATATAGCTGGCTAACAACGCGGATATGGCGGTCGGCCAAGCACCGGCAGCAGCGTCGTTGAAGCACTGGGCAAAAAAAACAACCCACGTCGTGCTTGCCCAGATCAGCCATGAAAAAACATGTGGCTGGCAACGACCTGCCCGTGTCTCACGGATATAGGGCCAGAATGCTGACAGTGCCATGATAACCGCCAGCAAACCCAGAACTGTTTTCAAAGGCATACGGTCAATCCGGCCGTGCAGCCACAGGCAACTGCCATCATGCCAGGCAATATCACCCCATCAACCTCTGCCAGGTCGCTCATCGATGTCGTCTGCCAGCAACTGATAAACCAGATCCATTTCCGGGCACGGCTGGCCGTAGCGGCTGATAACGGCCGAAATCTGGCCACGATGATGCGTCGCATGATTGAAGACATGCATCAGAATCGCCTCCCTGCTGAGTGAAAATGACTGTCCTGTCGAACTCTTGTAAACGATATTTTGCGCCAGCATCCCGACCGTCAACGCGGCCAGATAATCTTGCCAGACCAGGGCCTGCTGCAGCAGTGCTGAGGCCAGCGCTGTCCGCTGGGTATGGATTTCCTGGTCCAGCCCTGTTATCGCAAACGGGTGACCACTCAAGCGCCCATGCCAAACGCAATCGGCCAGCAGAAGATGATTCAGCGTGCCATGAACAGAGCTGAAGAATAGTCCGGCTGGCTGCTGATATTCGTCATCCGACAGCGTCGACAGAGCGGCAATCAGGCGCTGTCCGGCCCAATGATGGTAACGTGCCATTGATAATAGATACTCGTCTGTTGTCATGAAAGCGCGCTCACTTGTTGTCCACAGGCGATAAAATACAAAGCCTGCAAACGTTCAAAAACTGGCCCTGGAGAACTTTTTATGGCGCGTCCATCAATCTCGCTGACTGCCATTAATTCAGCCCCTGTACCGGTAAAAAAACATTCGTCTGCCGTATAGAGATCATAAGGTGCCAGGCTTTGCTGACGACAAGGCAAGCCTTCAGCGACAGCCAGTTCGATAATTTCCCGGCGGGTAATCCCGGCAAGCGCACCATCACTGACCGGCGGTGTCAGCAACTCACCTGCGCTGACAATAAAAATGTTTGCTGCCGTTGCCTCTGTCACCAATCCTTGGGCATTGAGCAGAATACCGTCATCGGCACCGCCATTGCGAGCCTCAATGCGGGCAAGTATGTGGTTCAGATAATTGAGACTCTTGATGCGCGGGTCAAGACCATCGCGAGGCAGGCGGCGGGTCGATGTAATCACGGCGCGGACACCTTGCCGGCGCTGTTCCGGAGCAATCATGGTCAGTGTCGTGGCAATGATAAAAACATTGCCGCGGCCACAACTGGCCGGATCCAGACCCATGCTGCCAATACCGCGCGTAACGACCAGACGCAGATAACCATCATCGGCCGGGAAGCCTGCAATCAG
Source organism: Gammaproteobacteria bacterium (assembly GCA_026994735.1). Lineage (GTDB taxonomy): Bacteria > Pseudomonadota > Gammaproteobacteria > SZUA-140 > SZUA-140 > RI-283. Next base: position 2,196 of record JALWQD010000283.1, read on the forward strand.
TGCTTTAATGGCACTTTCCAGGGTTGCGCGGTCATAGGGTATGGTCAGAGCCAGAGCAGTGGCCGAATGTTCCAGCCGTTGCAGATGCTGTTGCATGCGAAAGGGCTGACGACGATAAAAGCGCATACCTTCGAAAACACCATCGCCATAAAGAACAGCATGATCCATCACCGGCAGGCGCGCCTCCGTGACGGGCATCAGCTGACCATTAAGCCAGCAATTCGCCTCTGCTTCACCTCTCATAACAGACACCCGCGCCAGACCATCACAGCCGTTCCTGCGAGCACGACCCGCTGTCCTTTGATCGTCACCTGCAGCGAGCCACCGCGGGCTGAAATCTGTCGCGCCGAAAAATGGCTCTGGCCCAAACGATCACGCCAATAGTGCGCCAACAGACAATGCGCCGAGCCTGTTACCGGGTCTTCATCAATCCCGACAGAGGGAGCGAAAAAACGCGATACAAAATCAACATTATTGTCAGTTGCCACGGCAGTCACACAGACACCGCGGACACCTAGTTCCGACAACAACTGTAAATCCGGACGTAATTGTTGTAACTGCTGTTCGCTCTCCAGGACGACAAGCAGATCATGACGGCCACGGCCGACATAGACCGGCGTCTGTGCGAGCGCCAGGAGCAGCTTTTCATTCGCTACCGTCGCCTGTTGTTCGTCCAGCGGAAAATCCAGTTCTATAACCTCATCACGGCGATTTGCTGACAAGACACCGCTGGCGCTGTGAAAATGTATTGTTTGCCCGCTTTCTACCCGTCCCTGATGCCAGAGAACATGGGCCGCCGCCAGTGTCGCATGACCACAGAGATCTACCTCGATTGTCGGCGTAAACCAGCGCAGGTCAAAGCTGTTGCCTTGTTCACGTGAGCGGACAAAAGCCGTCTCGGATTGGTTCATCTCAGCAGCCAGGGACTGCATCCAGTCGGCAGACCGTGCTGACGACAACAGACAGATCGCGGCCGGATTACCGCTAAAGCATTGCATGCTAAATGCATCGACCAGATAGATATCGGCTTCCATGTTAATCCCCTTCTCATGCGACGAGTGAGAACACTTTAACGTCCAGGAAAAAATCAGTACAGATTCAGAACAAACAAATCTGATACCATACAGTTTGAAAAACGACAAAACTGTGCTGCTTGTTTTTTTCGCTAACTGTTATGGGTACGGCAATGAAAAAACGCTACCAGGAACTGGCCGACAATCTCGCCGCCATGATTGACCAGGGTACTTACCGGCCAGGCGAGCGTTTGCCCGGTGTACGCCGTTTGAGCAAACAATTCTCTGTCAGCATTTCGACGGTAATGCTGGCCCATCAACTATTGGAAGACCGGAGCATGATCGAGGCCCGGCCGCGTTCGGGCTATTATGTGCGCAGCCATCCGTGGCCAACACCGGCGCAACCGGAAATGACCAACCCGCTACCAGCACCGACGCACATCAGCGGCCAGCAGATGGTTATGCAATTGAGCCAGGTCACTCAGGATGCCGCAACGATCCAGCTTGGCGCGGCCATACCTGATCATCACTTCTTGCCCACCCGGGCGATCAATCAGGCTTTGATGCGTGTCACCCGTCAACAGCAAGCACGCAGTGCCCGCTATGAATTCCCTCCTGGCAGCCTTGAATTAAGACAACAGATCGCCCGCCGCATGCTCGATGCCCAGTGCCAGATAACACCAGCAGAGGTCATGATCACCAGTGGT
>JALWQD010000284.1 GCA_026994735.1 Gammaproteobacteria bacterium
GCTGGAAGCCGACCAGTACATCCCCTACCCCCTCGAAGAGGTCAACCTTGACTTTGAGGTCATCGGGCCATCAGAAAAAGCACCGGATACTGTCGATGTGCTGCTCGCCGCCTCACGGAGCGAAAATGTCGATATCCGTGTCGCTGCACTCGAACTTGCCGGCTTAACGGCCAAGGTTGTGGATGTCGAGGCCTTTGATATCGAATCGGCTTTCTCACTTTTGAGCGAACAGCTGCCGGATAAGGGCTGTGGTAAAACCATCGCTATTATCGACGTCGGGGCGACGATGACAACACTCAGTGTCGCACATGATTTCAAGATTATTTATACCCGCGAGCAAGTCTTTGGCGGCAAACAGCTGACCGAGGAGATCATGCGCCGCTACGGCCTCTCTTATGAAGAAGCCGGCATGGCCAAAAAGCAGGGTGGCTTGCCCGACAATTATACCAGCGAAGTCTTACGCCCCTTTGTTGAAGCCATGGTTCAGCAGGCCAGTCGCTCGCTGCAATTCTTTTTCTCTTCGAGTGCCATGAACACTGTCGATCATGTCGTCCTTGCGGGTGGATGCTCTGCCATTAAAGGGGCCGACTCCATGCTTGAAGACAAACTGGGAATTACAACTTCTGTCGCCAACCCATTCGTCAACATGACTCTGGCCCCGAAAATCAGCGCTGATATCCTGCGCCAGGATGCCGCCGCCATGATGATTGCCTGTGGCCTTGGACTGAGGAGGTTTACAAACTGATGACACGCATCAACCTTCTCCCCTGGCGTGAAACACTACGTCGAGAACGCCGTCAGCGTTTTTACAGCATGGCGGGGGGTGCCGCCGCTGCGATGGCCGTCATCGTTCTCGGCATTCACCTTTATGTCGGCGGCCTGATCAGTGACCAAAACCAGCGCAATCATTTTCTCAAAACTGAAATCAGCCATGTTGAGAAAAAAATCAGCGAGATCAAATCACTCGAAAGTGAAAAACAAAAATTACTGGCACGGATGGATATCATTCAGCAATTGCAGACTCAACGACCGGAGATTGTTCATATCTTTGACGAGATTCCGCGGAGATTGCCCGAAGGTATCTACCTGACCGAGATCACCCAGCAAAGCAATACCCTGCTGATCGGAGGTGTTGCTCAATCAAATGCCCGCATTTCAGCCTTCATGCGTCAACTTGATGAATCACCCTGGTTTGATTCTCCTCGCCTTGAAGTGATTCAGTCTGAAGACAAAGGCAGCGTCAGAACCAGCCGTTTCAAACTCTCCGTCGTCAAGACCAAGGGCAAAACGACCCTCGTCGAAGAGCAACAGGATAAGTCATGAATATCGATATCGAATCGCTGAAGAAGATTGATTTTCAGGATGTCTCGCGCTGGCCAATGGCCTTGCAGGCAATCGCTATCCTGTTCTTGTCACTGGCCGTCGTTGGTGCCGGCATGTGGTTTGACACACGCAGCCAGTACGACCTCTTAACCGCAGCAGCTAACAAGGAAAGACAGTTAAAAGATGAATTTCTAAGCAAGCAGCACAAAGCCGCCAATCTCCCGGCTTACCGGAAACAGATGGAAGAAATGAAAACATCCTTTGGCACTATGCTGCGCCAACTTCCAGGAAAGACAGAAGTCGCAGAATTATTGCTCGACATCTCACAAGCAGGTTTGCAGGCCGGACTGGAGTTTGAATTATTTAAACCGGAAGCCGAACTGCCCGCCGAGTTTTATGCCGAACTACCCATCAAGATCAAGGTCACCGGCCGCTATCATCAATTTGGTGAATTTATCAGTCGTGTCGCGGATCTATCGCGCATTGTTACCCTCCATGACTTTTCCATAGAGCCATCGACGATCGTCAGCGAGAAAAACAAGGCCGCCACGAATAATCTGATCATGTCCGTCACAGCCAAGACTTATCGTTACCTTGGTGAAGACGAGATTGAGGGGGAATAGGCGATGCGCATGAGCAGAACAATCATTGACAGTATCCCTCGCCTGGGCAAGGTCTGTGCGCTGGTCTTTTTCGCCACGCTGCTTAACGGTTGCGGTAATGAACTGGGGCTGGAAGACCTCGAACAGTTCATCAATAAGGCACGCATGAAAAAAGGCACTGTCTCACCATTGCCTGTTTTCAAAAAACTGGAAACATTCACCTATAGCGCTGCAGAAGAACGTGACCCGTTCCGGAATTGGCAGATAGAAGATGTTGCCGATCTCGATGCCCCGGTCAGTCAAAATGGCCTCAGACCCGATGCCCGCCGGCCGCGAGAACAATTGGAACAGTTCCCTCTCGACGCACTCAAATTGCGTGGCACTTTATCGTTTAATGATACCCGCTGGGCACTCATCGAAGCACCTGACAGGATAGTCTACAAGGTTCGTAGCGGCAATTATCTGGGCAAAAATTACGGGAAAATCACCGATATCGGCGTCAATACACTCATGCTCAATGAGATTGTGTCCGATGGACTGGGTGGTTGGCAAAATCGCGAGGCCACATTGAGTGTCGATGATGAATAAAAACAGTCACCTTCTTGAAGCACGACGACAGGCACGTAGACAAGAGCAGACAACGCATATCAAGGGCATGCAGATGATCAGGAAACAAAAAATCACATCAATGGGATCATGGGTCTGGGCGACTCTGGCCGCACTGCTCATGGCCTGCTCTCTGGCCGCAAGTGCTGCCAACAATGAGAGCAAAACAGTACGCACTATCGATGCCGTTGAAGTCAATGCGCTCCCCGGTAATCGTACTGAAATTCGCCTGCAACTGAGTGGCGAAGCGCGCAGTCGGCAGCCCCGGAGTTTCAGTATCGACGAACCTGCCAGAATTGCCTTTGAGCTGCCAGCGACAAGCAGCAAGGTCGCTCGCCGCCAGGCTACCGACATCGGTGTCGCCCGCAGCATGAATATCGTTTCGGCCCGTGGCCGCACTCGCCTGGTCGTCAACGTGGATAAAATTGTCCCCTATGAAACCCGCCTTGAGGGCAATACGCTCGCCATCATTATCGCCGGTGAAGCCGGCAATAATGGCCTCGCTGTTTTGCCCGCCGGCAGTACTCAGGCATTCAGCAACAAACAACTACCCGTGATGCCAAAGCCTGACAACAGCACAGCGGACGAGTTGCAGAAAATGGCCGACACGAGCAGTCATCAGCCAGCTGCAAAGCCTGCTGTGCCGGACAGTCACCGTATCGACATGATTGATTTTCGTCGCGGTGATGACGGCACGGCACGCATCATTGTCACCTTGCCGGATGAGCGTCTGGCGGCAAACATTGACCAACAAGGTGGCAAGTTGATTATCGACTTCCCTCACGCCTATTTGCGCAAGGATCTCGAACGTCGCCTCGACGTTACTGACTTTGCCACCCTCGTCAACCAGATTGACAGTATGAACCGGCCGCAGGGTGCCCGCTTGATCATTGACGCCAAGGAACGCTTTCAGCACCTTGCTTATCAAGCCGGTACAGTCTTCACACTGGAAGTCAAAAAAGCACCTGATGACAACAATCTGGCTTCCGGCAGGGGCAAGAAGAGCTTTGAAGGTGACCGTCTGTCATTAAACTTCCAGGATATCAATGTTCGTGCTGTCCTGCAGTTGATTGCCGACTTTACCGGCAAAAACCTCGTCACCAGCGACTCCGTCACCGGCAAAGTGACGCTGCGACTGAAGCATGTCCCCTGGGATCAGGCGATGGATATCATCCTCAAGTCCAAGGGACTGGCGATGCGTGAACTCGACAACATCATTCTCGTCGCCCCAGCTGATGAAATCGCTGAGCGCGAAAAGGCCGAGTTCCAGGCACAGCAACAGGCAGAAGAACTGGCACCCCTGCATTCCGACCTGGTCCAGGTCAACTATGCCAAGGCTGAAAACATTGCCGCCCTGCTG
>JALWQD010000285.1 GCA_026994735.1 Gammaproteobacteria bacterium
GTACGCACACGAAAAGACGGATCTTCCTGAGCCAGCTTGCCAAGGGCAATACCCATCTTTTCCTGATCCGATTTGGTCTTCGGCTCAACGGCAACCGAAATAACAGGCTCAGGAAATTCCATCCGTTCCAGGGTAATAATGTTTTTCAGGTCACAAAGAGTTTCACCGGTCGTCACATCCTTCAAACCGATGGCAGCGGCAATATCACCAGCACAGACTTCTTTCACTTCCTCGCGACTGTTCGAGTGCATTTGAACGATTCGACCAACACGCTCGCGCTTGCCCTTGACCGGGTTATAAATCGTATCGCCCGAGTTCAACACGCCAGAATAAACACGGAAGAATGTCAAGGTGCCGACAAACGGGTCAGTAGCAATCTTGAACGCCAAAGCAGCAAAGGGCTCATCATCCGACGACTTACGTTCAGATTCCGTCTCTGCAGCATCATCAAGGTGGCCCTTGATCGCAGGAACATCAATAGGGGATGGCATCAGATCAACAATGGCATCGAGCATTGCCTGGACGCCCTTGTTCTTGAAGGCAGAACCACAGAGTGCGGGTACGATTTCGCAGGCCAATGTGCGTTTACGCAGACCGCGCTTTATTTCCTCGACAGTCAACTCCGTACCGTCGAGGTATTTCTCCATTAATTCATCATCGGCCTCGGCGGCATTCTCGACCAAATTTTCGCGCCACTGCTGACACTCAGCGAGCATATCTGCAGGGATATCGCGCTCTTCAAAGCGCATCCCCATATTCTCTTCTTCCCAGTACACCGCCTTCATCTTGACCAGGTCAATAATACCTTCAAAATCCTCTTCGGCACCGATAGGCAGCTGCATCGGTACCGGGCACGCGCCTAAACGTTCTTTGATCTGTTCAACGACACGCAAAAAGTTTGCCCCTGAGCGATCCATCTTGTTCACAAAGGCAATACGGGGCACGCCATACTTGTTTGCTTGACGCCAGACCGTTTCTGACTGCGGCTCAACACCACCAACGGCACAAAAAACAGCGCAAGCACCATCAAGCACACGCAGCGAACGCTCGACTTCAATCGTAAAATCAACGTGTCCCGGCGTATCAATAATATTAATGCGGTGCTGATCAAACTGTTTCGCCATGCCTGACCAGAAACAGGTTGTCGCAGCCGAGGTAATGGTAATTCCGCGCTCCTGTTCCTGTTCCATCCAGTCCATCGTGGCCGCACCGTCATGAACCTCTCCGATCTTGTGAGAGATACCCGTGTAATAGAGAATTCGCTCGGTCGTCGTTGTCTTACCCGCATCAATATGAGCCATGATGCCAACGTTACGATAGCGCTCGATAGGTGTCTTGCGTGCCACGATAGATTCCTGCTGTGTCCGTTTTCTTTATGTTTCTGACAACTACCAGCGGTAGTGTGAGAAAGCCTTGTTCGCTTCAGCCATCCGATGCGTATCTTCACGCTTCTTGACTGCACTGCCACGGCGCTCTGCCGCATCAATAATTTCACCAGCAAGACGCAAACCCATTGACTTTTCACCACGCTTTCTGGCCGCATCAACCAACCAGCGCATGGCCAGTGCCTGACCACGATCACCACGTACCTCAACGGGCACTTGATAGGTGGCACCACCAACACGCCGTGATTTGACCTCAACCAGCGGGCGGATATTACTCAGCGCCTGGGTAAAAGTCTCGATCACATTGTCGGTCTTGTTTTTTTCAATGACCTGATCAAGGGCGCCGTAGACGATCTTCTCTGCAATCGATTTCTTGCCGCTCTCCATCACCATATTGATAAATTTGGCGAGAACCTGATCCCCGTACTTCGGATCGGGGAGAATCTCTCGTTTGGCAACCACTCTTCTTCTAGGCATTGTTAATTCCTGTTCTTGCTACGCTTGGTGTTCTTACTATTATGACTTTGGACGCTTGGCACCATACTTCGAACGGCCTTGACGACGACTCTCGACACCCGAGGCATCCAGGGTTCCGCGAACGGTATGATAGCGGACACCTGGCAGATCCTTAACACGGCCACCACGAATCAATATCACCGAGTGTTCCTGAAGGTTATGTCCTTCACCACCGATATAGGTAGTCACTTCCATACCATTCGTCAGGCGCACACGAGCAACCTTACGAAGCGCCGAGTTCGGCTTCTTCGGGGTTGTCGTATAGACACGCGTACACACACCACGCTTTTGAGGACAGCCCTCAAGGGCTGGAACGGTACTCTTTGCTGCCTTGCGCGAGCGTGGCTTGCGCACCAACTGATTTATTGTCGCCATTTACCTGTTATCTCCGCACCGAAAAACAAGTCCGGGCACCCGCGCCTCAGGGATATGTCCCTAAGGGCGCAGACGCACGGACAAGGAGTCAATCTGTTTGCATCGAGGCTCTCCCCCGATGAAGACGCGAGATTCTATGGTGATTACCTCGGGCTGTCAAGAGTCACTACTCAAATCGGCTGACAAATAACCATTTCCGGCAGCAATTGCCGCGGCTTAACATCAGTACAGCTATCGACAAATACAGAATATGCACTGACAACCTTGCCAATCCCCACTGATGGCCAGTCCACCTTGATAGATAAAATGAATAAAAAAACGCAAGCGCCTCCTGTCTCGTTCTGTGACAGGAAGCACTTGCGCCGACAGGCTATCCAGACGACAGCTAGCCCGAACCGCTAATCATGGCGACTATTCAACGTCAGCGTTAAGAGCCTCACGCAGAGCGGCTTCAACATCACTCTTGGACGGCTGCACATCGGCCACTGCCAGCTCATCAAGCTCCAGTAATTCACGACGACGGCGTTCGTTGTGATACACCAAGCCCGTTCCAGCCGGGATCAGGCGACCAACAATGACGTTCTCCTTCAAGCCGCGCAGGAAATCAACCTTACCATTCACCGAAGCCTCGGTAAGCACTCGTGTGGTTTCCTGGAAAGAGGCGGCAGAGACAAATGACTCCGTCGCCAACGATGCTTTGGTGATACCAAGCAAGACGGGCTCATAGCGTGCCGGTGAGCCTTTTTTAGCAGAGACAGCATCATTTCTGTCAAGAACGCTCGCCCGTTCAAGCTGCTCGCCCCTGAGGTAGCCGGAATCGCCTGGCTCGACGATTTCCACCTTCCGCAGCATCTGCCGAACAATGACCTCGATATGTTTGTCATTGATCTTCACGCCCTGCAAGCGATAAACATCCTGAACTTCTTTGACAATATATTCGGCCAATGCCTCGACCCCCAGCAGACGGAGAATATCATGCGGTACTGGCGCGCCATCGACGACGATTTCACCCTTCTCGACATGCTCACCTTCAAACACATTAATTGTCCGGTACTTGTGAATCAGGGTCTCGTAACGCTCCCCTTCCTCACCGACAATAATCAGACGCTGCTTACCCTTGGTCTCTTTACCAAAGGCCACGGTGCCCGACATCTCAGCCATGATGGCCGGATCTTTCGGCTTCCTGGCCTCGAACAAATCAGCGACCCGAGGCAGACCACCCGTGATATCACGTGTTTTTGATGATTCCTGCGGAATGCGGGCGACAACATCACCAGCGCCCACTTCTTCCTTGTCCTTGAGGCTGATAATAGCCCCTGGCGGCAAGGAATACGTTGCTGGAATTTCTGTCCCGGAAAAGCACAGATCGTCGCCATTTTCATCGACAATCTTGACCAACGGACGCAGGTCCTTGGCAGTCATACCGCGTGACTTCGGATCGGTAATGACCATATTCGTCAAACCGGTCACCTCGTCAGTATGCTGCCGCACCGTGACACCGTCGATAATATCAACAAAGGCCATACGGCCAGCCACTTCGGTAATCACCGGATGGGTATGCGGGTCCCAGTTAGCCAGAACCTGGCCGGCGACAACACTGGCACC